>DASVOL010000501.1:0-11802 GCA_036383375.1 Bradyrhizobium sp.
TATTTCCCGTCCAAGGCCGAGCTGATCTCGGAATTGATCACGGAGGTCTCGCGCGACGAATTGTCCGCGATCCGGCGCGCCGCAGAGGCCGCGCCCGGACCGTCATCGGCGCTGGCTGCTGCGGTGACGACGATTGCGGTCCACGTGCTGTCGCAGCGCAAGCTGGCCTGGGGCATCCTGGCCGAGCCGGTCGATGTCGATGTCACAGCCTCGCGCCTCGCCAGCCGCCGCGACATTTCCGGCGAGCTTGCCATGCGCATCGACGCCGCCGTGCGCGCCGGACATCTGCCGGCGCAGGATACGGCGCTGGCCGCCACCGCCTTGCTCGGCGCGCTGCATGAAGCGCTGGTCGGCCCGCTCGCGCCGTCCAATCTCGACGATCCGATCAAGCTGCGCGATGCGGTGCAGACCGTGACGCTGCTCGCGCTGCGCGCGGTCGGCGTGATGGACGCACGCGCCCGTGGTCTTGTGGTGCAGGCGACGACCCCGGCGAAGGCGTTGGTCGGGGCCTGAGATCGCGGCTGCGCGGCGAACACTTCCGTCGCATTGGCGTTGTAGGTTGAGGCTGGGTTCAACCAACCTCACGGAGCAACGCATGACGACGACCCATGGTTCGGCCAAATGGCAGGGCGGCATCAAGGACGGCAAGGGCGCGATCTCGACCAAGAGCGGCGCGCTCTCGGACTACCCCTATGGCTTCGCCAGCCGCTTCGAGGGTAAGCCCGGCTCGAACCCCGAAGAGCTGATCGGCGCTGCGCATGCTGCCTGCTTCACGATGGCGCTGTCGTTGATCCTGGGCGAAGCCAAGCTGACGGCCGAGCACATGGAGACCAAGGCCGACGTGACGCTGGAGAAAGTCGCCGACGGCTTTGCCATCACTGCCGTGCACCTGACGCTGTCGGCGAAGATCCCTGGCGCCGATAACGCAACGTTGCAGGAATTGGCGGGCAAGGCCAAGGCCGGATGTCCGGTGTCGAAGCTGCTCAACACCAGGATCACGCTCGAGGCGTCATTGCAGGGCTGACGGTCTGGAGCGCAGCATTGGGGCCACGCTGGTGCGTGGCCCGGCGCGGCGGGTTAGAGCGTTTTCGAGCGAAGTGGGCGCCGGTTTGCGTGAAGAAAAATCTACAGCTGCGCGTCGCCGTTCGGTCCGACCGAGGCGATGCGCAGCATGTTGGTGGTGCCGGGCGCGCGGAGCGGCACGCCGGCGACGATGATGACGCGCTGTCCGGCCTTGGCAAAACCGTCCCGGAACGCGATCGAGCCGGCGCGTTCAACCATGTCGTCGAGATCGTGGGCGTCTTCGGCGACCACGCAATGGACGCCCCACACCACCGACAGCTTGCGCCCGGTCACGAGGTTCGGCGTGATCGCGACCACCGGCACCTTGGGCCGCTCGCGCGCGACGCGGATCGCGGTCGAGCCAGACGAGGTCCAGCAGATGATCGCCGACAGATCGAGCGTCTCGGCGATCTGCCGCGCGGCGTCGGCAATGGCATCGCCCACCGTCGCCTCGGGATCGACGCGCTGGGCGTTGATCACGCTGCGATAGGTCGGGTCGCGCTCCACTTCCTCGCCGATCCGGTTCATGGTCGAGACTGCTTCCACCGGGAATTTGCCGGCGGCGGATTCCGCCGACAGCATGATGGCGTCGGCGCCCTCGTAGACGGCGGTGGCGACGTCGGAGACCTCGGCGCGCGTCGGCACCGGTGCCTGGATCATCGACTCCAGCATCTGGGTCGCGACCACCACCGGCCGGCCGGCGCGCCGCGCCATCCGGATCATCTGCTTCTGCAGGCTGGGCACCCGCTCCAGCGGCAGCTCGACACCGAGATCGCCACGCGCCACCATCAGCGCGTCCGCCGCCTCGATAATGTCGGCGAGGCGGTCGATCGCCTGCGGCTTCTCGATCTTGGCCATCACGGCGGCGCGGCCGCGGATCATCTTCTTGGCCTCGATCACGTCCTCGGCACGCTGCACGAAGGACAGCGCGACCCAGTCGATCCCCTCCGGCAGCGCGGCTTCGAGATCGGCGCGGTCCTTGGGGGTCATCGCGGAAACCGGCAGATCTGTGTCGGGCAGGCTGACGCCCTTGCGGTCCGACATCTTGCCGCCGATCACGACGCGCGTGACCGCGCGGTCGGGCGAGGTTTCCTCGGCGATCAGCCGCACCTTGCCGTCGTCGAGCAACAGCGCATGGCCGGGCCGGAGCGCGGCGAGGATCTCCGGGTGCGGAAGCTGGACGCGGCTGTTGTCGCCCGGCGTCTTGTCGGAATCCAGAATGAAGCTCTGGCCGTTCTTGAGCTGCGTCGACCCTTCCGCGAAGGCGCCGACCCGCAGCTTCGGCCCTTGCAGGTCGACCAGGATGCCGATCGGCCGGCCGTAGCTCGATTCGACATTGCGGATGGTCTTGACCAGCTCCCGCATCTTGTCATGCGGGGTATGGCTCATGTTGATGCGGAACACGTCGGCGCCCGCCTCGAACAGCTTGCGGATCATCGCGCTGTCTGATGAGGCCGGGCCGAGCGTTGCGAGGATCTTGATTCGGCGCAGTCGTCTCATTGTTTGTTTCCGGGTGGTGCGGCTGGCGGCAGACCCGACGCGCCCGGAGGCGCTGCGCCCGGCGGCGGGTTGGGCAGGCCCGGCATCGCCCCGGGGCTTCCCGGGGCCACGCCGCCCGGCATTCCCGGTACTTTCTGCGGCTGTTGTTCGTTGGCTTCGGTCAGCTGGACGGTCCATGCACGCTGCTCGCCGGTGTCGACCTCGAAGAAGCCGGTGCGGTCAAAGCCCCGCGCCAGGCAGTTCTCGGTGCCCTTGATGGTGAATTCCTTGTCGCGCGAGCACATGAAGGCCTGACCGGACCATTCGCCGCCGCGATCGTAGTCGAGAGCGTAGATGTAGTAGTAGCGCGCCACAAGGTTGCCGCGCAGCAGGGTCTCGCAGGTCCGCGACGACACATTCCACCAGCCCTCCGTGGTCCAGCCCTCCGCATCCTTGTAGCCGAGCGCGATCCCGACCCGGCTCGAGGTGTTGTTGCACAGCCGGAAATCGGCCGCCGCCGGGCTCGTCCACAGGCATGCCGCGACCAGCCCCAGCACCGGGAGGATGCTGGCCAGGATCAGGCGGATGGTGCGGGGAGCTGAGGCGAGAGAATCTGTTGGGCTCATGCGGCGAAGCTATATCAAATCATTGTCGATTTCGCGTGCCCGGCTGGCACTGTCAACGGGCGGGCGCCCGTCCCCACGCTGTGGGACCGTGGCCAGTGTGGCCGGCTAGGTCCGTATTGCGCGTCGATATGGCAAAATCTGTGACAATTCCCACCTGATATCAATATGGTGAGCGCATCACACCGGGATCACGATCATGAGCATTGACGACAAAACCAGAACAGAACTCGAAGCCGCGGTGTTCCGGCGCCTCGTCGATCATCTCCGCGACCGGACCGACGTGCAGAACATCGACCTGATGAATCTTGCCGGCTTCTGCCGCAATTGCCTGTCCAACTGGATGAAGGAAGAGGCCGACGCCAAGGGCCTTGCGGTGAGCAAGGACGAGAGCCGCGAGGCGGTCTACGGCATGCCCTATGAGGAGTGGAAGGCGAAGTATCAGGGCGGCGCGACGCCGGAGCAGCTCGCGGCGATGAAGAAGGCCCAAAGCGGGCACTAATTCCCGATTGATGTGACGCCAGTTCCGTGGCCGCCCGCATCTCCTGTGGGCGCGCTGTGGATGAGCGCGATGTTTCCTTGACGGGACGTGCTCCAAAATCGAGGGTCGCCCGCAGCAAGCGGTGCGCGTGGCGCGTATTCGCGCGACATTTCATTGCCATTTCAGGAGTACGCGATGGCCACCACGTCTGCCGCCGTTCAGGATGAACCCGCAACGCGATTTGCCAAGGACCAGCTCAAATCCATCATCGAGCGCATCGAGCGGCTGGAAGAGGAAAAGAAGACCATCTCGGACGATATCCGCGACGTCTATGCCGAGGCCAAGGGCAACGGCTTCGACGTCAAGGCGCTGCGCACCATCGTGCGCCTGCGCAAGCAGGATGCCAACGAGCGCCAGGAGCAGGAAACCATTCTGGAGACCTATATGCAGGCGCTCGGGATGCTCTGAGGCGGCAGGCGGGCCGCTCTGACGTCGTCAAGGGCCCGCCCGAGGTAACTCGCCCAAGCCTCCCGGCGAGGCTTGGGTGACATCCCGGGATTTGCTAGACTGCCGGTGAGGTAACCGGGCAGATCGTTCAGATGGACGTGCCAGGACCAGAGCGTCGGCTCGCTGCGGTCCTCGCCGCCGACATGGTCGGCTTTAGCCGCCTGATGGAGGCTGACGAGACGGGCACCCTTGCGCGCCTCAAGACCCATCGGATCGAGCTGATCGATCCGGCCATCACCAAGAATCGCGGCCGCATCATCAAGACCACCGGCGACGGCCTGCTGGTCGAATTCCACAGCGTCGTCGATGCGGTGCTGTGCGCGGCCGAGGTGCAGCGCCGGATGGCCAAGCGCAACGCCGACGTCGCGCCGGCGCGGTGGATGCAGTTTCGCATCGGCATCAATCTCGGCGATGTGATCGTGGACGGTGCCGACATCTTCGGCGACGGCGTCAATGTCGCGTCTCGCCTGGAGGTGCTGGCCGAGCCCGGCGGCATCTGCGTTTCCGGCGCGGTCCGCGATCAGGTCGGCGATCGCCTGGAGGATCTGAGCTTCGAGGATCTCGGCGATCAGACCGTCAAGAACATCGCGCGACCGATCCGGGTTTTCCGCGTCCATCTCGAATCGGGCGCCAAATCCGCAACCGACCATCCGAGCGCGGCGGCCGCCCCTGTCGTCGCCAAGAAGCCCTCGATCGCCGTATTGCCGCTGGTCAATATGAGCGGCGATCCCGAGCAGGAATTCTTCGCCGACGGTCTCACCGAGGACATCATCACCGAGCTGTCGCGCTTCCACGATCTGCTGGTGATCTCGCGAAACTCGACCTTCGTGTACAAGGGCAAGGCGGTGAAGGTGCAGGACGTCGCGAAGGAATTTGCGGTCGACTATGTGCTGGAAGGCAGCGTGCGCAAGGCGGGCGGCCGGATCCGCGTCACGGTGCAGTTGATCGATGCCGAGGCCGACCGGCATGTCTGGGCCGAACGCTACGACCGCGAGCTCGCCGACATCTTCGCCATCCAAGACGAGATGACGCGCGCGATCGTGTCGACCTTGCCTGGCCGTGTCGAGGCGGCCGCCCATGACCGCGTCAAGCGCAAGCCGACTGACAACATGGCGGCCTATGAGTGCGTGCTCGCCGCCAAGGTGCTGCACCACCGCTCGGCGCGCGACGACAATACGGAAGCGCAGCGTTTGCTCGAGCGGGCCATCGTGCTCGATCCCAACTACGCCCATGCGCACGCCTGGCGGGCCTGCGTGCTCGGCCAGACCTGGGTCTACAATTGGTGCGACGACCGCGACGCGACCTTCGCGCAGGTGGCGGCCGAGCTCGAGATCGCGCTCAAACTCGACGACAACGACAGCGACGTGCACCGGATCCTCGCGGCGCTGAACCTCAACCGCGACGACCATGACAAGGCGGCCTTCCACCAGGAGCGCGCGCTCGCGCTGAACCCGAACTACGACCTGGTCGTCGTGCAGCAGGGCGAGCTCCTGACCTGGCTCGGGCGGCCGGAGGAGGGCATCGACTGGATCAAGCGGGCGATGCGCCTCAATCCGTTCCATCCGGAGCGGTTCTGGAGTCATCTCGGCCGCGCCTGCTATTGCGCCGAGAAATACGCCGACGCGGCCGAGGCGTTCTCGCGCATCACGCGGCCCGACCACACTCATCACGCCTTCCTCGCCGCGACATTGGCGCAGATGGGCAATGCGGTGGCGGCCTCAGCGCATGCAAACGAGGTGCTGAAGCGCGAGCCGGCGTTCTCGGTCGCAGCTCACCTCGCAACCCAGCACTATAAGCGCGAGCCGGACCGTGCGCGCTACGAGGCCGGCCTGCTCAAGGCAGGGCTGCCGGTTTGAACGACTGACGAAGTGATGTTGTCGGCAGAAGCCTAGCGCAGCGAGGCGGTGCGCAGCACGAAGGACTGGGTGGTCAGGAGGGCGGTGGCCGAGCCCGAGAAGCGGTCGCAGGTCATGCCCATCATCGGATCTTCCGAGAAGGTCATGGCGACGGCGGCCTGCGGCTTCACGAAATGCTGCCGCATCATGTTCATGTCGGTGTCGCCAAGTACGGTGGTCAGCATGCCGCTGCTCGCGCTCGGCGCCAGCATCACGACGCGCATCCAGATGTCGTTGCCCTTGGCGGCCGAGATCCGCATCGACGTCGTGATCACGCCCTGGCCGGGCGTGGCCTTCGCAACGACGGTGGTGATTTCGGTGGCCGGCGCCGCCGCATTGCGCGCAGGACGCACATTGCGCGGGATCGGCGCAGACGCCGCGACGATGTTGGCGCGATCGACCGGCGAGGACGCGGCTGGCGCATAAGCGAGCGCCTTGTTGAAGTTGTCGGCCGTGCTGGCGGTGGTCTGCGGATCCGAACCGCCGACTGCCTCACGCGCCTTCAGCGCCGCGATCTGCGCGGCCGAAGCCTGCTTCGGCGCCGCGGACTCGTCACCCCAGAAGCCGCGGGCATTGATGATGTCGGCCGGCGATTGCGGCGCAGTGTTCTCGGCGGTCTGCACCACCTGCACCGCCGGCTTGGCCTTCGGCATCGGCACGAGCTGCGCGTCGGCGGCGGCGAGCTGGATCGCGGCTGCGAACTGCTGCGGCTTGGCGCGCGGCAGCGGAACGGGGTCGGCGGATTTGGCGGGCGCTGCGGCCGCAACCACCGTGGCAGCGGCGGGCTTGTCGTTCACGGCGGCCGCGCCTTCGTCTTCGTCGTCGCCCGACTTGCCGCCACCGAACAGCTTCGCGAACAGGGTCGGCTTGCTGATAACAGCAGCGTCGTCGCCATTGCCGCGGCGTTCGATGTCGGCCTTGGCGAGTTCATAGCCCTTCAGCGGCGTACCGTCGGTCGGGACATGGACGGTGCGGCCATCCGGGAACACCCGGACCAGCTGCTCGCGGGTCATCCGCGGCCAGTGGCGAATGCCGCCGGTGTCGAGATGCACGAACGGCGAGCCCGAGGTCGGATAGAAGCCGACGCCGCCGCGCTGCAGGCGCAGGCCGGCGAAGCGGATCTGCTCCAGCGGCACGCCCGGAATGAAGAAGTCCATCGCATGCCCCAGCATGTGCTGGCTGTGGCGCGCAACGCCCGAGGAGCGGCGGCGGAGCATGGCGTTGGTGGCGGGAGCGCGATAGGCGGAGATGATCTGGATCGGCTGCTTGCCGCCGACGTCGTTGTAGACTTCCCAGAGGATATCGAAGAGGTGACGGTCCATCACCGTCTCGTCCTGGGAGCGCCAGTCGCGCAGGAAGTGATTGAGCTGCTTCAGCGCGGCTTCGTCGTAGCGGCCATCGCGCTTGAAGGTGATTGTGAGGTCTTCGCCGGAATGGGTGTGGTGGAAGGAGAGGGTGCGGGTCTGGTTCAGCGCAGTCGCATCGTGCACCGAGCCGGCGCCCGCCAACAGCAATAGCGCGGTCAGGCCGACTTGGTACCCGGCCTTAGGCAGCGACAGCGGATTGTAGCGGCGTGCGAAAACAGCCAGCACTATGAGCCCACCCAGTCGACGAGCGTTCGGTCGGCATCTTCGCAGACCCCCTGCGGAAGACGGTGAACGCTTTCTTAAAGCGGGAGGGTTAACCGAGGTTTACCGACCCG
Source organism: Bradyrhizobium sp. (assembly GCA_036383375.1). Taxonomy (GTDB): domain Bacteria; phylum Pseudomonadota; class Alphaproteobacteria; order Rhizobiales; family Xanthobacteraceae; genus Bradyrhizobium. The sequence continues at coordinate 7,750 of DASVOL010000501.1, forward strand.
CCCCCAAGTTGGGCTTAACTAACTGGGGGAGTGTGGCAAAAGATAGCCCTGTTCCCCGGACCCCATCGTAAATGGTTAACGTAAACGATCTCGCTTTTTGAGCGAGATCGTTGATTTTGCTTCAATATTTATCCCTCTCGGGCGGAGAGGCGCCTTAGCGGGTGATCACCCGGCGCTGCTGCTGGGCCTGGCCGCGGCGGACCGGCTGCGGCTCCGGCTGGCCGAATCCACCGAACAGGCGCTCGAAGAAGTTCGGTCCGGAGGAGCCAAAGCCGCTGTTGTCGCCGGCGACGTTGACGCCCGGAGGCAGGCTGCTGCTCGACGGCCGCGCATAGCTCGGCTGGGCGTGCGCCACCACCGTTTCGAGATCCTTGCCGCGGCTGTTCTTGAGCAGCGACAGCATGGCGGCGTCGCGGCCGTAGATGTCCCTGCGGATCTGCAACTTGCCGGCGTCGTCCACGAACGCGGTCTGGTAGGTGATGTTGACCGGGATCGGCGTCGGGAATTTCAGATCGACTTCGCTCGAGCCGTACATGCTGCGGATCCGCTCCGGCGTGTAGTGCTGGTTCGGCTCGGTGATGTTGAGCAGCACCGACGCGTACTGATCCGGGTTCTGCACGCGCATGCAGCCGTGGCTGAAGGCGCGCTCATCCTTCGCGAACAGATACTTGTCCGGCGTGTCGTGCTGATAGACCAGGAACTTGTTCGGGAAGTTGAAGCGGATGCGGCCGAGCGCGTTGGCTTCGCCGGGCGGCTGCGACACGTGGATCGAGCCGTCGCGGTTGCGCTCGAGCTTCAGGCCCATGCGCTGCAGCACCGTCGGATCCTGCTGCAGGGCCGGCAGATACTCGTTGTAGATGATCGACGGCGGCACGTTCCAGGTCGGGTTGACCGTGATGTACTTCATCGTCTCGGTCAGAAGCGGCGTGGCGTGCTGGCCGGGCTTGCCGGTGACGACGCGCGTGGTCCAGACCTGCGCGCCGTTCTGCATCACCTTCAGCGTGTAGTCCGGGATGTTGAGGATCACATAGGCATTGCCGACATTGGCCGCGCCGAGCTGACGCGGCAGCCAGCGCCAGCGCTCCATGTTGACGAGCACGGTGTCGATCTGGCGGTCGCGCTTCGGATTGTTCAGCGCCTTGACCGTGCGCTCGTCGAGCACGCCGGTCGCCTTGAGGTCGACGCTGCCCTGGAATTTCTCCACCGCCCGTGCCACCGTCGCGTCATACTTGGTGCTGTCGGCATCCTCGGTGATGCCGAGCTTGTTGCGCAGCTCCGGCACGCGCGGATCGTCCATCTCGACCGCGGCCTGCTTCTTGCGCGCGGGGACGTATTTCAACGCGGGGCCGTCGGCGATGGTGATCACCGGGCCGTCGCCCTGGCCACGCAGCTCGGCGAGCTTCTTCTTCAGCTCCTTGTAGAGCTTCTGCGGCGGGTTGTAGCCGTCGAGCGCGGCGGAGGCGTCCTTGGCCGAGGTCACATTCGTGAACACTTCGGCCGGATCGATCGGGTGTTCCGGATAGAGGATGTCCGCCGACACCTGCGACCAGTGCATGCGGCCGCTCTGGGCCTGGCGCGCATAGTCCAGCATGCTGGCCGCGAGCTTCAACTCGGCGTCGGCCAGCGCATCGGGCGTCGTCGCAGCAGTGAAATCCGGCACCGGATAGTCTGCGGCATCGAGGCCGTCGGCGGCAGCATCCTTCAGGCGGGCGATGACGCCCTTGCCGGAATCGGTCAGCTTGCCGGCCTTGGTGAAGACGGGGGCGTATTCGCGGGCCGAATAGAACTTTTCGGCCGCGGCGCGCTCGTTCTTGCGATCGAAGGTGCGCAGCGACTTGTTGGCGAGCAGCTCGCGCAGCTTGTCGGCGACCGGCTGATCCTCGGCGGCAACGTTGCTCGCAGCCTTTGCGGGTTCAGTCGCCGGCGCCGCCGCCGTCGCGGGAGCCGGAGCTGCGGCGGGCGCCGTTGCGGTTGCAGGGGCGGGTGTGGCCGCGGCCGGCGCGACCGCGGTGTCGGTCTTCGGCGCATCGACCTTGGGCGCATCGGCGGGCTTGGTGGCCGGCGCGGTCGCGACATCTGCCGGTTTCGCGTCGACAGGCTTTGCATCGACAGGCTTGGCTTCGGTGGCCTGCATCTCGGCGGGCTTCACGTCCGCGGGCTTGGCTGCGTCGGGCAGCGCGGCGGTGGTGTCGGCCTTGAAATCGCTTGCGGTGGGCGGCGGCACATTGGCCGGCTCGGGGCGCGGGATCGCGGCGTCGATCGCCAGTTCCGAGGCGCTGGAGCGAGGCGTGTCCTGCGCGAAGGCCGAGCTCGCGGACACCGTGAGGAAGGTCGCCGCGACGGCCATCAAGACGCGGTCAAATCCCCGACGGTTGTTCGAACAGTCACGCATTTTCGCACCCCCTGGGTGGAACTGCCCCTCAGATTCTGGAACAGTTCAAATCGGTATTCGGTTTCATAGCTTGCGCGGAAGCGCCGGCCTCTCAAACGACTCGCACGCCTGCACGCAATTAACGCAGACGATACATTTGCCCCTCTTATGCAGCCAGCGCCATGCGGGGCAACTCACGACAAACTGACCTCGAAGCGGCTGATTTCGCTCGGGCCGTGCGTTTTTGCCACGCGGCACAGCCTTTGTCTGTCACCGACGGGACACGGTTCAAAAGGTTCCCTGGTATTGTCTTGTCGGCTCAGGTTTAGCTGGCGTCGCTTGTGCGCGTGCCGGCCGCGGCTTCGTCTAGCTTGCGGTAAAGCGTCGAGCGGCCGATCTTGAGGCGGCGCGCGACCTCCGACATCTGGCCGCGATAATGCGAAATCGCGAAGCGGATGATCTCGTTCTCGAGATCTTCTAGCGGGCGCACCTCGCCCGCGGCGGTGAGCATCGAGAGGCCACCGGCGGTGGGCAGGGCAGAGGTGACTGGTATTTCGTTACCGGAGATCATGGCGGGCGCCGTGGACGGCGACACCACCAGCGGCTCGCTCAGCAACGATTTGCCTTCCGGCACCGGATGCGTCGCTCCTTGCGGGAAGTCGGCGAGCCCGAGCTGGTCGCCGTCGCTCATCACCACGGCGCGATACACCGTGTTCTCGAGCTGGCGGATGTTGCCCGGCCAATCGAGTTGCGCCAGATGCGCCATCGCATCGCCGCTGATGCCGGTGATGTTGCGGTTCTCCTCAGCGCAGAACCGCGCCAGGAAATGCCGCAGCAGATGCGGAATGTCCTCGCGCCGCTGCCGCAGCGCCGGGATGGTCAGCGGCAGCACGTGCAGGCGATAGAACAGGTCCTCGCGGAACTGGCCGCCCTTCACGAGATCGAGCAGCTTGCGGTTGGTCGCCGAGATGATCCGGACGTCGACCTTGACCGGCTTGCGGCCGCCGACGGCCTCGACGGTGCCTTCCTGCAGCGCCCGCAACAGTTTCACCTGCGTGGCCAACGGCAATTCGCCGACCTCGTCGAGGAACAGCGTGCCGCCATGGGCCTCGACGAACTTGCCCTGATGCCGCTCGGTGGCGCCGGTGAAGGCGCCCTTCTCATGGCCGAACAGGATCGATTCGACGAGATTGTCCGGGATCGCACCGCAGTTCACCGCGACGAACGGCTTGGCCTTGCGCTCGCTGCTGCCGTGGATGGCGCGCGCGAACAGTTCCTTGCCGACGCCGGACTCACCCTCGATCAGCACCGGAATTGTCGAGGATGCGGCCTTCTGCGCGGTGCGCAGCACCCCGGCCATGGCCTCGCTGCGGGTGATGATGTCGGAGAAGGTCAGCCGGCCCTCGCGGCTGTGGCGGATGCGCTGCAATTCGCCCTTGAGCGCCGAGGCGTTGAGCGCGTTGCGCAAAGACACCTGCAGCCGCTCCATGCCGACCGGCTTGACCACGAAATCATGCGCGCCGGCGCGCATCGCGGAGACGACATTGTCGATGCCGCCGTGGGCGGTCTGCACGATGACCGGGATATTGAGGCCGGCTTCGCGGATCTTGCTCAGGACACCCATGCCATCGAGGCCCGGCATCACCAGATCGAGCACCACCGCGTCGATCGGCGGTGCGTCC
>DASVOL010000502.1:0-3153 GCA_036383375.1 Bradyrhizobium sp.
CATCATGATCAGAACCGGCATTGTATGTTTGGCATTGACGCTTGCCGCCGATGTGCATGCGCAATCGGTCTCCAGCCGCGTCACCGGCGCGGCGGGCGGTGTTACGGGGGCGGTGGCTGGCGGCGTCGGCGGAGCCGGTGGTGCGGTCGGCGGCGCGGGCGCGAATCCTTACTCGGCGCTCAATACATCGTCAGGCGGCTCGCTCGGTCCTGGCGGTGAAGCAGGCGGTGGTCTCGGTGTTCGCATGGGCGACAAGACCGTCATTCTGAAAGGCGCGGTCGGGGTCGAAGACGGCCGCAGCGGTGCATTCCGCGCGGGTGCAGGCGTGCCGTTTTAGCTCTCGGATGTGAGGCAATACCGGAATCGAAAAGGCGAGAAAGCCGGTGGCTCTCTCGCCTTTTTTCAACTTGGCGCTTCAGACGCGGCTTAAACTTCCCGGCGGCTGAGGAATGCGAGACGCTCGAACAGGTGGACGTCCTGCTCGTTCTTGAGCAGCGCGCCGTGCAGCGGCGGGATCAGCTTGCGCGGATCGCGCTCTCTGAGCATCTCGGGCGTGATGTCTTCGTTGAGCAGCAGCTTGAGCCAGTCGAGCAGCTCGGAGGTCGAAGGCTTCTTCTTCAGGCCCGGCACCTCGCGGACCTCGAAGAAGATCCGCAGCGCTTCTTCCACCAGCCGCTTCTTGATGCCCGGGAAGTGCACGTCGACGATCTGGCTCATCGTGTCGGCGTCGGGGAACTTGATGTAGTGGAAGAAGCAGCGGCGCAGGAACGCGTCCGGCAGTTCCTTCTCGTTGTTCGACGTGATCATCACGATCGGGCGCAGCTTCGCCTTGATGGTCTCGCCGGTCTCGTAGACGTGGAACTCCATGCGGTCGAGTTCGAGCAACAGGTCGTTCGGGAATTCGATGTCGGCCTTGTCGATCTCGTCGATCAGCAGCACCGGGCGCTTCTCGTGGGTGAAGGCTTCCCACAGCTTGCCGCGCTTGATGTAGTTCTTGATGTCGGAGACGCGCGCGTCGCCGAGCTGGCTGTCACGCAGGCGCGACACCGCGTCGTATTCGTAGAGGCCCTGCTGCGCCTTGGTGGTCGACTTGATGTGCCAGGTCAAAAGCGGCGCATCGATCGCCTTGGCGACTTCCTCGGCCAGCACGGTCTTGCCGGTGCCGGGCTCGCCCTTCACCAGCAGCGGGCGCTCCAGCACGATGGCGGCATTGACGGCGACCTTGAGGTCATCGGTGGCGACGTAGTCCTTGGTACCCGTGAATTTCATCTATCTCTTTGCCTTGCTTCGTTCGTTGGCCGCATGGGTTTCAACTTCGGCCTCAACATGAAACGACCGCTCTCGCAGCGGCCGTCGGAAATGCAAATTGTTCGATCACGCCCGTCTGATCACCGACACGATCACCAGCACGATGACCGCGCCGATCGTCGCGTTGATGATGTCGCGGATCGCGCTGCTGCCGAGGCTGACGCCGAGGCGCGGTAACAGCCAGCTTGCGACCAGCGCGCCGATGATGCCGACGACCATGTTGCCGATCAGCCCGAAGCCCGCGCCGCGCACGATCAGCCCAGCGAGCCAGCCGGCAATCGCACCGATCACCAGTGCCGCAATGATGCCCATTCAAACGTCCTGCCCAATGTCTTGTCAGGCGCAATTGTAATTGAAAAAGCCGGGCGGTCTAGGGCGGATTCCGCAGCGCAGCGGTACCCTGAACGGCGCCGGGCGCATAGTATGTCAGGCGTACTGTTTCCGCCCTGCGGAATGATTGCCGCCTGCGAGCGACGAGGCCAGCACCGTGCGGTCGCGTCCCGAGCGTTTCGCCTCGTAGAGCGCAAGGTCCGCCTGGCCGAGCAATTCGTTTTCGTTGGCGGTTGCAGCCGTCCGGCTGGCGATCCCGAGGCTGACCGAGACCACGCCGCGCCGCGCGGGTGGATTGGCGATCGCCAGCGATCGCACCGTGAGGCGGATCGCTTCGGCGACCTTCAGCGCATCCTGCTCGCCGACACCGGGCAGGATGATCGCGAACTCCTCGCCGCCGTATCGCGCAGCCAGCGCCGTGGTGTTGATGGTGGCGTCCGCGATCACGCGTGCCACGCGCTTCAGGCATTCGTCGCCGGCCTGATGGCCCTGCGTGTCGTTGAAGCCCTTGAAGTGATCGATATCGAGCATGATGAGGGAGATCAGCTCGCGGTCGCGGAACTCGCGCGGCAGCGCGCTGTCGAAGCTGCGGCGGTTGGCGAGCGCGGTCAGGCCGTCGGTCGTCGCAAGCTCCGACAGGCGGATGTTCAGCGCGTTGAGCTCGTCCTCCATCTTGCGGCGCTCGGTCACGTCGCGCAGCACGCCGACGACCTCGATGGCCTGATGGTCTTCCGCAAGCCCGGCAAGCTTGAAGTTGATCTCGACCCAGACCTCGGTCCCGTCGGCACGGAAGGTCTTGAATTCCACGGTCTTGGTGGTCGTCCAGTTGGTCAATTCCGATGTCGCCCTGGCGACGTCGGCGAGGTGATCGGGATGCACGAACTCGAAGCAGGATTTGCCGATCAGATCGTCCGGCTTGCGGCCGAGGATGGTCTCGACCGACTGCGACACGAACAGGAAGCAGCCGTTGCGGTCCAACAGGATCACGACGTCGGCGATGTTGTCGGCAAGCAGCCGGTAGCGCGCCTCGCGTTCCCTGAGCATCCGCGCGACCTTGGTCCGCTTGGCGAACTCCTTGCTCAGCAGGATGGCGAACAGGATGACGCTTCCCATCAGGATCACGGCGACGAACAGATCGTTGCGCAGATCCTGATGCCAGGCCGCAAGCACCTGGGCTTCCGGCAACGCGACGGTGACCACGATCGGATATTGGGATGCACGCTCGAAGCCGAGATATTTGACGCGGCCGTCGAATGGCGACGTGGTCTTGGTATAGCCGGCACGGTCCTGCTCGATCTGCGCCTTGAAGGCCGCGGAGACCTCCTTGTTCCACTTGCCCGCCGGCCAATGCGCCAGAACGATGCCGTCGAGGCGCAGCAGGGTAATTCCGGCGTGCGGACCGAATTTGAAGGCCTGGTAGAAATTGTCGAAGTAGCTGCTTTCGATGGTCGCGAACAGCACGCCGCCGAAGCTGCCGTCTTCCCGGGTGACGCGCCGCGACAGCACGATGGTCGG
>DASVOL010000503.1:0-2327 GCA_036383375.1 Bradyrhizobium sp.
GCCTCGATCGTGGTCTTTGCAAGCTGGAACGACTTGCTCAGGCCCTTGACCTCGACGCGGCGGTCGGCCGAGGCGCGCGGCGATACGGTTGCGCTCGTCTCGAGCGCGCTCAACCCGGATAGGCCTTTCGCGCCGCTTCGACGAGATCGGAATTGACCACGTCGGCGATCTTGAGCGGCTTGATGCCGGTCATCTCGCGGAACCAGACCTTCTCGCCGCGCGCGAAGCTCGCCGCATCGACCGAGCCCTCATAGTCCGCGACCTTCTGGATCGCAGTGATCTCGAGCAGATTGGCGTCACGCGAGGTACTGCCGACATAGGGCTCGATGGCGTCGTAGACTTCGGTCGCCTTGTGCGTCTTGATCCATTGCGAGGCGCGCCACAGGGCAGTGACGTAGGCCTGCATCTTGGCGGGGTCCTTGTCGATGGTTGCCTGAAGGGTGAAGTGCGCGGTGACCGGCACCTTGCCGCCGATATGCTTGTTCCAGATCGCTTCATCAGTGCCGTCGAACAGCAACTCGCCCCAGCCCTGCTGCTGCGCCTCGTTGAGCAGCGACAGCGAAGAGACGAGGATGTCGACCTGCTTCGACTTTAGCGATCCCAGCATGGTGTCGACATTGCCGGTGCCGATCCAGGTCACCTTGTCGTCGAGCCCCATGGTTTCCATGTAGTAGGACGCCCAGACATGGTTGGTGCCGCCGAGCGAGGAGACCGAGACGATCGGCTTGCGACCGTCGGGCCGCTTCCATTGCGTGAAGGCCTCCAGCGTGTTGATGCCCTGGTCCTTCAGATCCTTGCGCAGGATGAACATCACCGAGTTCGAGCGTGTGTCGACCGGCAGCAGCACGCGCGCTGCGCGGCCGTGATTGGTCAGCTGCATCGGATGGGTGACGTCGCCGATCCCGATGTCGCCCTGCGACGAGGCGATGATCTCGCGGGTCTTCACACCGCTGCCGCCCTGCACCAGCTTGCAGTCGAGCCCGGCTTCCTTGAAGTAGCCGATGCGATCAGCGACGAACTGCGTCTGATAGACCGGCACCGCGACGGGATAGATCGCGCGCCCGGTAGCGGCCTGCGCCCATGCCCGCCACGTCGCTATCGCCGCGCCGCCCGCGGCGATCACTGTCAGGGCCGACCGCCGCGAAATGTGGGGCATGGCGACATCAGGCATCACGCGTGCTCCTTGGCCGAGATCTTGTCCAGCGCGCTGAGCACCGCGTCGCCCATCTGGACGGTCGACAGCTTCCTCGCACCCGCTTCCGCAATGTCGGCCGTTCGTGCGCCGGAGGCAAGCGCGCTCTGCACCGCCTTTTCGAGCAGGTCGGCATCCTCGGGGCGGTTCAGCGTCAGGCGCAGCAGCATCGCGACGCTGAGGATCGACCCGAGCGGATTGGCGATGCTCTTGCCGGCGATATCGGGCGCGCTGCCGTGTACCGGCTCATAGAGCGCCTTGCGCCGGCCGAAGCGATCGACCGGACCGAGCGAGGCCGACGGCAGCATGCCGAGCGAGCCCGAAGCCATCGCCGCGCAGTCGGACAGGATGTCGCCGAAGATGTTGCCCGTCACCATCACGTCGAACTGCCGCGGTTCGCGCACGATCTGCATCGCGGCGTTGTCGACATAGAGATGGGTCAGCTCGACGTCGGAGAACTCCTCCTTGTGCAGCCTGATCACCTCCTCGCGCCACACCACGCTGGTCTCCAGCACGTTGGCCTTGTCGACCGAGCAGACCTTGTTGCGCCGGGTTCGCGCCAGCTCGAACGCCGAGCGCGCCACGCGGCGGATCTGATTTGTCGTGTATTGCTCGGTGTTGAAGCCGCGGCGCTGGCCGTCCGGCAATGTCTCGATGCCGCGCGGCTCGCCGAAATAGATGCCGCTGGTCAACTCGCGGATGATGACGAAATCGACGCCGTCGAGCACCTCGGGCTTGAGCGGCGCCGACGCCGACAGCGCCGGGCTCGCCACGATCGGCCGCAAGTTCGCATAGAGATCGTATTTGCTGCGCAGCCCCAAGAGGCTGCCGGCCTTGCGCGCCGCCGCCGGCACTTCGGTCGTCTCCGGTCCACCGGTCGCCCCCCACAGGATGGCGTCGGCCTCGTCCATCGCCTCGGCCGTGTCTTCGGGCAGCACCTTGCCGGTCGCCAGATACGGGATCAGGCCGTATTGCGCCTCGCGCAAGGTCATCGGCACGTTCCGTTTGGCCGCGAACCACTCGAGCACGCGGCGCGACTGCGCGGTGACTTCAGGGCCGATGCCCTCGCCGCCGACGACGGCGACCTTGACCATGTTGGATTGCGTGCTCATGCCGGTGTCCTTGAAGCGGGTGT
>DASVOL010000504.1:0-4418 GCA_036383375.1 Bradyrhizobium sp.
CCGAACGCCTCTTTGGGCGATATTCGTGTTGGGCGACAGGAGAGCTAAATGCCCAAGTTGAAGACCAAGTCGGGCGCTAAAAAGCGCTTCAAGGTGACCGCCACTGGCAAAGTCATGCACGCCCAGCGCGGCAAGCGCCACGGCATGATCAAGCGGACGAAGAAGCAGATCCGTCAGCTCCGCGGCACCCGCGTGCTGTTCAAGACCGACGGCGACAACGTCAAGAAGTACTTCTTGCCGAACGCCTGATCGCGCTCATCCGCTTGAACCCGGCCGCGTCTCGCGCGGCGCCCCGTCACTTCTTCTAGATCTCAAGGATTTCCGTCATGTCTCGCGTCAAACGCGGTGTGACCTCTCACGCCAAGCACAAGAAAGTCTTCAAGGCCGCTAAGGGCTATTACGGCCGCCGCAAGAACACCATCCGCACTGCCAAGCAGGCCGTCGAAAAGGCCGGCCAGTACGCCTTCCGCGACCGCAAGCGCAAGAAGCGCACCTTCCGCGCACTCTGGATCCAGCGCATCAATGCCGCGGTCCGTCCGTTCGGCATGACCTACAGCGTGTTCATCAACGGCCTGTCCAAGTCGGGCGTCGTCGTCGACCGCAAGGTGCTGTCGGATCTCGCGATCAACGAGCCGGTTGCGTTCCAGGCGATCGCCGAGAAGGCCAAGGCGGCCCTCGCAGCCTGATCCTGGCGGGCGTTCTAGCGGGCTTTCGGGCCCGCTTTCAGCGCCTTCTGCGAATAGCGCTGGGCGACCTGCGCCCGGCAGAACGCCGTGAACGAGATGTACATGGTGCCGGATTCATTCCGGTACTTGCGGTCGCAGACCTGCATCTCGTGCTGGTACGCCCGTTTCGGCGCGCCTTTGAGACCGGACAGGAAGTCCGCCTCGCATTTCTTCTCGACCACGGCACCGAACTGGACGTCGCCGCTGGCGCCGTATTCGCACGCCTCGAAGATCTTCATCGCGCGGTTGCAGCTCGGCGCCTTCTCCAGCACCGCGATGATGTCGTCCATCTGGGTCGATTTGGCGGGACATTCCTCGGTCGCGGCTTGCGCCGCGCCGAGCATGAACAGGACTGCCGGCACGGCCAGGCAAGATCGCAGCAACATCGCGTGAGCCTCCTTGAACTCCCCTTGGGTAGCCCGGCCTCCGCGCGGGGTTCAATGCTGCCGGCCACAAGCCCGAAATGACCGGCTTTTTGCTTGACGTTACGGCCTTCGGGCGGCGACAACCCAGCCGAATTTTGGCGCATGGTTCGGAAGCCGGCTCTTCCCGCCGGATCATGCTCAGCGCAGGAATTGACCGTGTCCGACCTCGCAACGCTCGAAACATCCATCCTCGACCAGATCGCCTCGGCCGCTGACGAGGCCACCCTCGAGGCGGTGCGCGTCTCGGCGCTCGGCAAGAAGGGCTCGATCTCGGCGCTTCTCTCGACCCTCGGCAAGATGTCGCCGGAGGAGCGCAAGACCGAAGGCGCCAAGATCAACCTCGCCAAGGACGCGGTGACGCAGGCGCTCGCGGCAAAGCGCGACGTGCTGAAGGCGGCCGCGCTCGATGCGCGCCTCGCCGCCGAGACCATCGACGTCACACTGCCGCTGCGCGACGCACCGGCGGAGACCGGCCGCATCCATCCGCTGAGCCAGGTGTTCGATGAGGTCAACACGATCTTCGCCGATATGGGATTTGCGATCGCCGAAGGTCCCGACATCGAGACCGACGATTACAATTTCACCAGGCTGAATTTCCCGATCGGCCATCCCGCTCGCGAGATGCACGACACCTTCTTCTTCAATCCAAAGGAAGACGGCTCGCGCATGCTGCTGCGCACTCACACCTCGCCGGTGCAGGTGCGCACGATGCTGAGCCAGAAGCCGCCGATCCGCATCATCTGCCCGGGCCGCACCTATCGCATCGACTCGGACGCAACCCACACGCCGCAATTCCACCAGGTCGAAGGCCTCGTGATCGACAAGGGCTCGCATCTCGGCCACCTGAAGTGGATCCTGCACGAGTTCTGCAAGGCGTTCTTCGAGGTCGACCACATCAACATGCGGTTCCGGCCGTCGTTCTTCCCGTTCACCGAGCCGTCGCTCGAGGTCGACATCCAGTGCCGCCGCGACAAGGGCGAGATTCGCTTCGGCGAGGGCGAGGACTGGATGGAGATTCTCGGCTGCGGCATGGTGCACCCGAACGTGCTGCGCGCCTGCGGCATCGATCCCGATGTCTACCAGGGCTTTGCCTGGGGCATGGGCCTCGACCGCATCACGATGCTGAAATACGGCATCGCCGACCTGCGCCAGCTGTTCGAGAACGACATCCGCTGGCTCAACCACTACGGCTTCAAGCCGCTCGACATCCCGACGATCGCGGGAGGGTTGAGTACGTGAATTTGGACTTCGTTCCCATCGCGGAGAAAGCCCCCACCCTAACCCTCCCCCGCAAGCGGGAGAGGGAGTGGATAGGGCGCGCTCGCGTGGGTACGAAGATTCCATCGTCGCGAACGGTCGAACTCCCTCTCCCGCTTGCGGGGGAGGGCTGGGGTGGGGGTATCTCCGCAAAGGGGCTGGCAGTGGTCGATCCTGAGCATCCGGATTGGAAGGTGTCCGATAGACTCCGGTCCAACGCCCGTGCACTTCGCAAAAACTCGACCGATGTGGAGCGAACGCTCTGGTCGGAGCTGCGGGGCAATCGCCTGAACGGCGCAACCTTCCGTCGCCAGGTGCCCATTGGCAACTACATCGCCGACTTCGTCTGCCATGCAGCAAAGCTGGTGATCGAGCTCGACGGCGGCCAGCATTTTTCAGACCAAGGCGAACGCGCCGATGCCGCACGCTCGGCCGTCATCGAAGCCAAAGGCTTTAAGGTGCTTCGCTTCAGCAATCTCGACGTCCTGACAAATCGCGAAGGCGTCCTCGAAACAATTGCCGCGGCCATCGCGGAGAGAGCCCCCACCCTGACCCTCCCCCGCAAGCGGGAGAGGGGACCGGAGAAGTCATCGTCATGAAGTTCACCCTCTCCTGGCTGAAGGAACATCTCGAGACCGACGAGCCGCTCGACAAGCTCGCCGACAAGCTCACCATGATCGGGCTTGAGGTCGAGAACATCGAGGACAAGGCGAAGGCGCTCGCGCCGTTCACCATCGCGCGCGTGATCTCGGCCGAGCAACATCCGAATGCCGACCGGCTGCGCGTCTGCATGGTCGACACCGGCGACGGCGGTGCGCCGGTTCAGGTGGTGTGCGGCGCGCCGAATGCGCGTGCCGGGCTGATCAGCGTGTTCTCACCGCCCGGCACCTACATCCCGGGTAAGGACATCACGCTCGGCGTCGGCACCATCCGCGGCGTCGAGAGCCGCGGCATGCTGTGCTCGGCGGCCGAACTGCAGATCTCGGAAGACCACGACGGCATCATGGAGCTGCCGGCGGACGCGCCGCTCGGCAAGGGCTATGCCGAATGGGCCGCGCTCGGCGATCCCGTCATCGAGATCAATCTGACGCCGAACCGGCAGGACTGCACCGGCGTGCACGGCATCGCGCGCGATCTGTCCGCCGCCGACATGGGCAAGTTCAAGGACCCGGGTATCAAGCAAATCAAGGGCGAATTCCCCTGCCCGGTTCAGGTCAAGGTTGAAGACGCCACGCTGTGTCCGGGCTTCGCGCTGCGGCTGGTGCGCGGCGTGAAGAACGGTCCGTCGCCGGAATGGCTGCAGAAGCGGCTGACCTCGATCGGCCTGCGCCCGATCAACGCGCTGGTCGACATCACCAACTTCATGACCTACGACCGCGCGCGTCCGCTGCACGTGTTCGACGCCAAGAAGGTGACGGGCAACCTCACCGTACGCCGCGCCAAGGACGGCGAGACGCTGCTCGCGCTCGACGGCCGCACCTACACGCTCGACGGCAACGTCTGCGTGATCGCCGACGAGCACGGCGTCGAATCGCTGGCCGGCATCATGGGCGGCGAGGCCTCGGGCTGCGACGACAACACGTCAGACGTGCTGATCGAATCGGCGCTGTGGAACGAGATCAACATCGCGCAGACCGGCCGCAAGCTCGGCATCAATTCGGATGCGCGCTACCGCTTCGAGCGCGGCGTCGATCCGGCCTTCATGGTGCCCGGGCTCGAGCTCGCGACCAGACTGGTGCTGGACCTGTGCGGCGGCACGCCGTCCGAGAACGTCGTGGTCGGCAAGCAGTTCGGCGAGGATCGCGTCATCGATTTCCCGCTCGGCGAGGTCAAGCGCCTTGCCGGCATCGAGGTGCCGCTGGTCGAGGTGAAGCTGATCCTGACCCGGCTCGGCTTCATGCTGGCCGGTAACGGCCCCGTGGTGAAGGTCGCGGTTCCGTCCTGGCGCACCGACGTGCAGGGCAAGGCCGACATCGTCGAGGAGATCGTGCGCATCGTCGGCGTCGACAAG
>DASVOL010000505.1:0-9477 GCA_036383375.1 Bradyrhizobium sp.
CTCTTCCTCCTCGACCGCACGCTGCGCGGTGCCGTCGGCCTTGGGCAGATAGATCCTGAAGATGGTGCCGCGCCCCTGCTCGCTCTTGACCTCAATCCCGCCACCGCTCTGCTTGACGAAGCCGAACACCATGCTGAGCCCGAGCCCGGTGCCCTGCCCGACCTCCTTGGTGGAGAAGAACGGATCGAAGATCTTCTCCAGATGCGACGGCGAAATGCCGGTCCCGGTGTCGCTCACCTCGATCACGAGATGATCGCCGGCGCGCTCGACGCCGAGCGCCACCGCATCGGGAATCCCGAGCTGCATGTTGCGGGTCGCAAAGGTCAGCGTACCGCCCTCAGGCATCGCATCGCGCGCATTGATGGCGAGATTGACCAGCGCCGCGCCAAGCTGGCTGCGGTCGACAAAGGCGAACCAGGCGTCGCGGCCGAGCTCCGTCCTGATCTCGGTCTGCGAGCCCAGCGTCTGCGACAGCAGCCGGACCACTTCGCCGATCAGCTCGTTGACGTTGGTCTCGGCGGGCTGCAACGGCTGCTTGCGCGCGAACGCCAGCAGGCTCGAGGTGAGCTGCGCGCCGCGATCGGCGGCATCGCTGATCAGCTTGGCGATCGCGGCAAGCTGCGGATTATCCCTGACGCCGTCGGCGAGGATCTCGATCGTGCCGGTGATCACGGTCAGCATGTTGTTGAAGTCGTGCGCGATGCCGCCGGTCAACCGCCCGAGCGATTCCGTCTTCTGCGCCTGGATCAACTGCTCTTCGGCGCGCCGGCGCTGGGTGACGTCCCTGACGAACGAATTGATGATCCAGCCATCGCCGCGGCGTAGCGCATTGAGCGACACCTCGACATAGAACCGGTGGCCGTCGCGGTGCACGGATGCGGTTTCATAGCGCATGCCCATGCCGCCGGCCGCGGTCTCCTGCAGGAAGCGGGTGATCCGCTGCCGGTGTGCAACGCGCAGCTCTTCCGGAAAAACCAGTTCGACCACGCGGCGGCCGACCGCCTCGGAGCGTGTCCAGCCGGTCAGCGCCTCGGACTGCGGGCTCCAGTCCAGCACGATGCCGTCCTGGTCGGTCTGAACGAAGGCGTCGAGCGCGGTCCTGACGATGGCCTGCGCCATCTGCTCGCTCTCCACCAGCGCCTGATGCGCCTGACGCTCCGCGGTGACATCGCGCAGCACGATGACCGCGCCGCGCAAACTCCCGGCATCGTCGCGCAGCGGCCTGGCGTTGGCGACAAGACAGACAGCCGGTTCCGGCCCCAGCGGTTTGACGATTAGTTCGCAATCATCGATATCCTCGCCGCGCAGCGCACGCGCCATCGGCGTCTCTGCGATCGGCATCACGGTCGTGCCGTCGGCATAGTAGTTCTGGAAGGTGCGAACGCCGGTCAGGATGTCAAAGCCGGGTTCGACATGGTACAGCCGCCGCGCCGCGGCGTTGACGATCACGATCATCCGATGCTCGTCGGCGACCACCACCGGATCGCGGATGCTCTCGACGGTCTTCTCCAGCAGATGCTGTCTGCTGCCCAATTGCGCGGACAGTTCGGCAAGCGTCGCAGCGAGCTGAGCGGCCTCGCCGTCGCCACTCGGGCGTATCGAGAGCTGCTCGCCGCGCGACAGCGCCTCCGCCGCCCGCACCAACTGGGCGGGCGTTCTGGACTGCGACCTCGCAATCATCTCAGCCGTCATCAACACCACCGAAACCACACCACAAGCGAGCAGAATGCCCGGCCAAGTGACGCCATGGATGAAGCCCATCGCAAGCAGGAGTGTGACGACGGGAAGCATCATCCCGGCCGCCAGTCGGCCCGACAAATTCATCCCGACCAACTCATCGTGAGCAGTTGCACCGGAAAATGGAAAAGCAAAACAATATCGGAAAGGATCGTCGGCGCCGGGGCAATATCGGGTGGCTTGCGCCTTCTTGCTTAGCCGAGTCCGGCGCTGCAATCCGCCACTTTCGTATCCGTATAAGTACGGAGGATGCGCGCCGGCTACTCGCCAATGCCGGTTAAACCGCCTCTGGCGCCGGAGAGTCCAAGCCGCCGGTCTCGATTTAGGGCATCTTCGTGGGGCCGCAGGCGTGCACGAGGCGCCGGCGCGCCGCAAAGTCGCTCGCCGTCTCCCGGGAGGCATTGGTGCAGATCAACGTCGTCTACGACCCGAGCGTCGCGTCCGCGCCGTCAGGCTTCAAGACCGCGGTCGCCTATGTCGTCAACCTGCTCGACACCGCCTTCACCAACAACGTCAGCCTCAACATCCATGTCGGCTGGGGCGAGGTCGGTGGCTCCGCTATCGCGTCCGGTTTCCTTGGTGAAAGCGAGGAGGCAAAGGCGCCGGCCTATGACTACACCACGATCAGGGATGCCTTGATCGCGGACGGCACCTCCAGCGCCCAACTCGCGGCCTTCGCGACCTTGCCGGCATCGGATCCGACCGGCGGTGGAACGTTCGATATCGGGCGCGCGGAAGCCAAGGCGCTCGGTCTGATCGGCGCCAACGATCCAGCCAATGACGGCTGGGTCGGCTTCGACGCCACGGCAAACTGGTCGTACGGACCGACCGCCACGCCGGGAAACAACCAATACTATCTGGTCGGCTCGATCGAGCACGAGATCACCGAAGTGTTGGGCCGCGACTCCCTGCTCGGCGTCAACGGCGAGCACTATTCCAATGGTTGGGGCGTCCCCGACCTGTTCCGCTTCTCGGCGCCCGGCGTCCGCGAGCTCGCACCCGGCCCCGTCCACTCCACCGGCTATTTCTCGATCGACAATGGCGCAACCAGCCTCGCGAGCTGGAACAACCATGTCGCCAAGGGCGATCTCGGCGACTGGGATTCCGGCTTCGGCTCCGGCGGGGGTCCCGGTCCGTTCGGCGACGATGCCTTCAACAATGAAAGCAATTCGGGCGTCATCAACGGCTTTACCCAGACCGATTTCATCCAGATGCAGACGCTCGGGTGGAATCCGTCGGTGCCGGACAATTTCGTGTTCAAAGGCGAGATCTATTTCGTCGCAGCCGGCCATACCGCCAGCAACCTCGTGGTGCAGGCGGGCGGCACACTCGACGTCGCGGGTACCGCAACCGCCGTTGCGCTCGATGGCGGCAATGCCGAGATTGACAGCGGCGGAGTGATCCACGGCATCATCGTCAATGCCGGCAGCACGCTCACCGCCGATTCCGGAGGCACGGTCGACGGCGTGACCATAACAGGCGGGCTGGTCGATATCGCGAGCGGCGCCTTGACCGGCAGCACTCCGATCGTGTTCCAGGGCACCGGCGGCACACTCGAGATCGACGGACACACGCCGCCGGCCAACATCATCAGCGGTTTTGCTATCGGCGACACCATCGATTTCTATGGTGTCAACATCGGCAGCAATGCCGCGGTCACGCTGCTGCCGGGCAATGTGCTCGAGCTCAGCGAGCACAACAAGACGTTCGACTTCCAGCTCGATCCGAACGACAATTTCGCCGGCCAGACCTTTGGCGTCGGCGGCGACGGCTTTGGCGGCACCGCGATCTTCCTGCTGCCGTCGGTGCTGTCGGTTGCGACCAGCGGCGCCGGCATCTCGAATGGCAATGGCGACCTCAACGCCGGCCACGCGGTGACCTTCACTCTCAATATGAGCGACGCCGTCACCGTGGACACCACCCATGGCACGCCGACCCTGCTGCTCGACGACGGTGGTGTCGCGACCTATACCGGCGGCAGCGGCAGCGACGCCCTGACCTTCAGCTACACGGTCGCTGCCGGCGATAACACGGCCGACCTCGCGGTATCAGCTTTCCTGCTGCATGGCGCGTCGCTGACGGACGGCTACGGCCATCAGGCGAGCCTCGTCGGTGCGGTGACCAATCCCGGCGGCATCCTGCAGATCGACACCACTGCGCCGGAGCCCTCCGCGGTCAGCGCGGCGCCGACGACCGGCATCGAGACGGCAGGCGCGTCGGTCACCTTGACGCTGGCTTTCAACGAAGCCGTCACGGTGTCCGGCGGCATGCCAGCGCTCGCGCTCAACAACGGCGCGAATGCGATCTTTGATGCGGCAGCGACCGCGGCGCTGCACGATCCAACCAAGCTCGCCTTCGACTATCTCGTCTCGGGGACCGACAATCCCGCAGTGACGCTAGCGGTGACGGGCCTCAACGCGAACGGCGCCACGATCGCCGATCTCGCCGGCAACGCCGCCGACCTCTCGCATGTGAATGCGAGCTTCAACGGCCTTTCCATCAATGACGCGCCGGCTTTCTCGGCCGACGGCTTGAGCCGCCCCGAGCTGCATTTCGGCTCCGCAGGCAACATCGTCCTCGACGCCAATGCGTCCAGCTTCGCGGCGACCTACGGCCTCGAATATCTCTATCTCGGCCTGCCGGCCGGCACGCCCTATCCGCCGGTGCCCGACACCAGCAGCGGGTTTCATCTGGTCTAGGCTCGCTTGAATCACGCTCGCGGCTGACGATACCGCTGCCCAAGCTGTCCGGTGAGCGGGGCCAGCTATGCTGCCCGCCGGCGCTCGCGCAGCGCGTCGCCGAAGGCCTCGAACAGCGCGCGGTTGATCGGGTTGCGCTGCGGATCGTATTCAGCGTGCCATTGCACGCCGAGCGCAAAGCCGGGCGCATCGGCAATGCGGATCGCCTCGATGGTGCCGTCCTCGGCGATGCCCTCGATCACGACGCGCTTGCCCGGCTCGAGGATGCCCTGGCCGTGCAGCGAATTGACCCGAATGGTCTCGCAGCCGAGGATCCTTGCGAAGGCGCCGCCCGGCGTCAGCGCGACGTCGTGACGATCCGCGAACACAACGGTCGGATCGGGATGGATCTCGCCGTTCTCCAGCCGCGGCATCCGGTGGTTCATGCGGCCCGGGATCTCGCGGATCTCCGGATGCAGCGAGCCGCCGAAAGCGACGTTCATCTCCTGCAGGCCGCGGCAGATGCCGAAGATCGGCACGCCGCGCGCGACGCAGGCCTCCGACAGCGCCAGCGCGACGTCGTCGCGGTGGATGTCGTAGGGCTCGTGAGCGGCGCAAGGTTCGGTGTTGAAACGGGTCGGATGAACGTTGGCGCGGGCCCCGGTCAGCACCACGCCGTCGACCACGTCGAGCAAGGCTCCGACCTCGGTGATTTCGGGGCTGCCCGCAAACATCAAGGGCACGGCGCCCGACACCTCGGCAACCGCGCGAAGGTTGCGCTCTCCGACCATCTGGACTGTGAAACGATTTTCGATGCGATGGGCGTTTCCGATCACGCCGACCACGGGCCGTCTCATTATTGAAGTCTCGCGCAATGATTCTTCTAAGTTTGCGACTTTGCGGAGATGATCATGCCTTCGAGTTCCCGCCGGATCAACTGCCTATATCTGCACAGGGGGGCTTGCGATCCTGCACAGATTCGCAGCCCTCGCCGCCCCAAATCCGGCCGGACACCCAGCGGTCGCGCTTGGCCCCCAGCGCGTCAGCGGCAAACCGGCACGGTCCGCCCAGCTTGATCCCGGCGGGATTTTCGCCAAAGACTGCTCGGACACCGTCGCGAAGGGGGAATCACCCGTGACTGACCCGGCTGACAATCGCCTGCAGGCCCGCAATGACATGGCGTGGGCGATCGCCGTCGGCGGCATCGGCATCGTACTGTTCGCTGCCCTGCTGACCTTCGCCTGGCAGTTCGCCGCGACCCTGTTCCTGCTGTTCGCGGGCATGCTGCTCGGGGTCGCCCTCAATGCCATGACCACCCTGCTCGGCCGGCTGACCGGGCTGCGTCACGCCTTGCGGCTTGCGATCGTCTGCCTGGCGATGGCCGGGCTATTGTCCGGCATCGTGTTCCTCGGTGGCACCACGATCGCGCAGCAGGCGACGGTGCTGAGCAACACGATCAAATCGCAGCTCGGCAACGTCAAGGAGTTCCTCGAGCAGCGCGGCGTCGATACCAGCTATCTCGACTTCACCAATGCCGCCGGCGAGGCGAAGGGCGAAGGCTCCGCCGTGACGACGACGACGACATCGACGCCCGCAACCTCGTCGCAGTCGCATGGCATCCCCGGCGCCGGCGCGCTGGCCTCCAGCGGCGGCGCCATCATCAGTCAGACGCTGAAGGTGCTGCTCGGCACCGTCAGCGTCGTCGGCAACTTCTTCATCGTGCTGTTCCTCGGCCTCGCCTTCGCGGCCCAGCCGAGCATTTACCGCGCCGGATTGCTGTTCATCGCGCCGGCCAAATACCGCGCCCAGGCGACCGTCATCGTCGACCGCATCGGCGAGACGCTCGAACGCTGGCTGATCGCGCAGATCATCACCATGACCGCGGTGTTCCTCGTCACCTGGATCGGGCTCGCCATCATCGGGATTCCGAGTTCCTTCATCCTCGGCATCCAGGCCGGCCTGCTCGCCTTCATCCCGACGGTCGGCGCGATCCTGGGCGGGCTGATCGTGGTGCTGGCGAGCCTGGCGAGCGGGTGGATCGCGGCGCTGTCGGCCTTCATCCTGTTCCTCGGCGTGCACGCGCTGGAAAGCTACGTGCTGACACCGATCATCCAGCGCCAGGCGCTCGATATCCCCCCGGCAACGCTATTCGCGTTCCAGATCCTGCTCGGCGTCGTGTTCGGCATCTGGGGGCTGGCGCTGGCGCTGCCGCTGATGGCGATCGCCAAGGTGATGATCGACCACTTCAAGGCGGAGGATCAGGCGCCGGCGCAGACGCCTACGCTGTCGAACGTGCCGCAGCTCAGTTGAAGAGCAGGACGGTCCCGACCACCATCAGCATCACGCCGAGCAGCATCATGATCGGCCAGCGGCGCATCGGCGGCTGGTATCGTCCCTGCGCGCGGCGTTCGGCGATCAGCGCGGTCTCGTATTCATCGGAGTCCGAGAACAGGCAGGCGAAGCCCCCGCGCGCCGAAGCCGCGTCGGCTTCGAGCGACATCAGGGCTGAATGCGGATTGCGGGTGCGGATCGACTCCATGCCCGAAAGCATGGGATCGAATGGTTAACCAGTCGTTACCCCACGCTCACGCGCGGGCGGGCGCGGGCTTTTGCCGCGCCGATGCCGGCAGGCCCGCGGTCTTGCGCCGCCAGTTCTCCAGCGACAGCGGCAATTCCTCGGCCGCCTCGACGCGGTTGCGGCCGCCGCGCTTGGCCTGGTAGAGCGCGGTGTCGGCCGAGGCCAGCAGCACCTCGAGCTCGGTCCCGGCAGGTCCACCGGCCACGCCGATGTTGACCGTGGTATCGACCGCACCTTCCTCGCAGGTGATGTTGCTGTTCTCGAACGCCTCACGCACGCGCTCGGCGACCAGGACGCCTTCCTCCAGCGAGCACGGCAGCAGCGCCGCAAATTCCTCGCCGCCGATCCGGCCCGACAGATCGCTGATCCTGAGGCTGTTGACCACGACGGCAGAGAACAGTTTCAGGATCTCGTCGCCCGCCGGATGGCCGAACCGGTCGTTGATCGATTTGAAGTGATCGAGGTCGAAGATCATCACGGTGACCGGCCGGCCGGCCGTGGCCTCGCGCTCGATCACCCGCGCGCAGGCCTCGGTGAATCCGCGGCGGTTGAGCATGCCGCTCAAGGGATCGACCGACGCAGCGGTCTTGTGCACGGCCACCGCGCGGTCCGACACCATCATGAAGATCACGAACACCGTGCCGATCGCGTACAGCACGAGCTCGATCGAGAACAGCGTGACCCAGAAGCTGCTGACGAAGTTCTGGCCGTTCAGCCGCAGCAGGTCACCGACCAGGATCGGCAGCATCAGGACGCAGCCATGTGCGACCGGGATCGCGATCGCAATCCAGCGACGTTGCATCGCGCGGCGGCGCTCGCTCCAGAGTTCGGAGGCGGTCATCGCGGCGTAGATCGCGACGATCCCGGCGCCGATGGTCAGGCGCAGCGCCGGATCCGCGATTGACGTCACGGCACCGATCCACGCGATCGGGCCGAGCACGAGACCCGGCAGGTTGGCCTTGCGGCCGTGGAAGATACGCGCAGCATTCCAGACCATGCCGCAAGCGGCGAAGCCGATCGCATTGAGGCCCAGCAGGACCATCGGATCGAGCGTCGAGCTGCCGACCGTCCACAGCGCGACGGAGGCCGCACCGAGCAGATAGGCGGTGCCCCACCACTTCAGCGCGGGAATGTTCTCCTGCCTGCCGAACAACCAGAGCATGGCGCCGAGCATGCCCGCGACCATGGTGGCGAACAGATAAAGTGTCGATGGATCGAACGACATAGTGTCACCCCAGCCCGGTGATGCAACGTTCGCAGGCGCAATTAATACGGTGATGCAGCGCCAGTGCGAGCCCGCAAGCTAGAAGGCCCGAGTTCCAATTTCGTTTGCACGCACACGCAAGTTTTCATGAAAAACTGCGTTAATTCGCGTCGAAGCATGCGCGGTTGGGCGCAGCAAAAAGGGCGCCTCGCGGCGCCCTCTGCAACTCGATGCTCGCGGCAATTGCCGCGAATTTGAGAACTCGAATTAGCGCTTCGAGAACTGGAAGGACTTGCGGGCCTTGGCCTTGCCGTACTTCTTGCGCTCGACCGTGCGGCTATCGCGGGTCAGGAAGCCGCCCTTCTTGAGGACGCTGCGCAGCTCGGGCTCGAAGTTGGTCAGCGCCTTCGAGATACCGTGGCGGACCGCACCGGCCTGGCCGGACAGACCGCCGCCGGCGACGGTGCAGATCACGTCGTACTGGCCGTTACGGGCGGCAGCGACCAGCGGCTGCTGGATCATCATGCGCAGCACCGGGCGCGCGAAGTAGACTTCGATGTCGCGGGTGTTGACCGAGATCTTGCCGGCGCCCGGCTTGATCCAGACACGGGCGACCGCGTCCTTGCGCTTGCCAGTGGCGTAGGCGCGGTTGAACTTGTCGATCTTCTTGACGTACTTCGGCGCGTCGGGAGCCGCCGGCTTGACCTGCGAGAGCTGGTCGAGGGACTGCAAAGTATCGGACATTATGCGGCCCTCGTGTTCTTGCGATTCAGGGAGGCGATATCGACCTTCTCGGGGCTCTGGGCCTCATGCGGATGCTCGGCACCCGGATAGACGCGCAGATTGCCCATCTGCATACGGCCGAGCGGACCGCGCGGGATCATGCGCTCGATCGCCTTCTCGACGACGCGCTCGGGGAAGCGACCCTCGAGGATCTGCTTCGCGGTGCGCTCCTTGATGCCACCGATGAAACCGGTGTGCTTGTAATAGACCTTCTGGTCGCGCTTGCGACCGGTCAGCACCACATGCGCGGCGTTGACGATGATGACATTGTCGCCGCAATCGACATGCGGGGTGTAGGTGGGCAGGTGTTTGCCGCGCAGGCGCATCGCGACGAGTGTAGCGAGACGACCGACGACCAGACCCTTGGCGTCGATCACGACCCACTTCTTCGTCACTTCGGCGGGCTTGGCCGAGAACGTGCTCATGTGTGAAATCCGTGAAAAGGAAATCGGCGCCGAATGCGCCGAACTGCGTGGGTTTCTAGAGAAGCCGCGGGC
>DASVOL010000506.1:0-4238 GCA_036383375.1 Bradyrhizobium sp.
ACCTCGAAGCCGACCAGCGTCGATCCGGCGCCCATCTGCTTCTTCACGGTCTCGGCCTGCGGATGATCGGGACGGCCGGGATAGACCAGCCGCGTGATCTTCGGATGGTTGGCCAGCGCCTCGGCGATCTTGGCCGCGTTCTCGGTCTGGGCGCGAACGCGGACGCCGAGCGTCTCCAGCCCCTTCAACAGCACCCAGGCGTTGAACGGCGACAGCGACGGGCCGGTCTGGCGCATGAAATTATGGATGTGCTCGGCGATGAAGGCCTCCGACGACAGGATGACGCCGCCGAGGCAGCGGCCCTGGCCGTCGATATGCTTGGTCGCGGAATAGACCACGACGTCGGCGCCGAGCGACAGCGGGCTCTGCCAGATCGGCGTCGCGAACACGTTGTCGACGATCAGCCGGGCGCCGCCGCTATGCGCGATCTCTGCGATCGCGCCGATGTCGAGCACGTCGAGCGTCGGATTGGTCGGGCTCTCCAGGAAGAAGGTCTTGGTGTTCGGCCGCAAGGCGCGCTGCCACTGGTCGAGATCGAGCCCGTCGACCAGCGTCGTCTCGATGCCGTAGCGCGGCAGCAGGTCCTGCACGACGTAGAGACAGGAGCCGAACAGCGCCTTCGACGCCACCACATGGTCGCCGGCCTTCAGCGGCGCGAGGATCGCGGTGGTCACCGCGGCCATGCCGGTCGCGGTCGAGCGCGCGGCTTCCGCGCCCTCGAGCTCGATCATGCGGCGCTCGAACATCGCAATGGTCGGGTTGGAATAGCGCGAATAGATGAAGCCGGGATCCTGGCCCTTGAATCGCGCCTCGCATTGCTCGGCGGTGTCGTAGACGTAACCTTGGGTGAGAAACAGCCCTTCCGACGTCTCCCCGAACTGAGAGCGCAGCGTGCCGCCATGGACGAGGCGGGTTTCGGGACGAAGATGGGCAGTCGACTTGGCTTCAGACATGTGACCTCCGAAGTGGCCATTTCCCTTGGAAACTGGCCACAAAAAAACCGGCCTGGAGAAACCTCCACAAGCCGGGATCACACTGTCCCCGGCCTGTTTAGCGACTTATTTAACGTGGCTGCAAGCCGGCCGGCTCAAATCACCACGGGATAAGTGCAGCTGATATTCCCTCGCGCCCTTTCCGTCAAGACGGTCATCGGATAACCCCTAAAAGCCCATATATTGGGGGTTGGTGGCCATTCAGAGTATGATTTCGGGCCATCTCGAGGGACCGCGACGTGTCGTTCACGCTGGAAGATGAATCCAACGGAATCCTGCCCGACCGCATGATTGCGGAGATGGCGGAGGCCGGCCTCATTCTGCCCGCCTACGACTTTGTCGAGAGCCAGATCCAGCCGGCGAGCCTCGATCTGCGCCTTGGCGACATCGCCTACCGGGTCCGCGCCAGCTTCCTGCCGGGACCCGACGCCACCGTCGCCGAGCGGATCGACCAGCTCAAGCTGCACGAGATCGATCTGTCCGACGGCGCGGTGCTGGAGACCAATTGCGTCTACATCGTCCCGCTGCTGGAAAGCCTGGCGCTGCCGCCGGAGATCGTGGCCGCGGCCAACCCGAAGAGCTCGACCGGACGGCTCGATGTCTTCACCCGCGTGATCGCCGATGGCACCCGTCGCTTCGACATGATCGGCGCCGGCTATCACGGCCCGCTCTATGCCGAGATCTCGCCGAAGACGTTTCCCGTGCTGCTGCGCGAAGGCTCGCGGCTCAGCCAGGTTCGTTTCCGGATCGGCGAGGCGACCTTGACCGCCGATGAGCTCGACGCGCTGCATGCCGCCGAGCGGCTGGTCGATGCCGACAATGCCGATCTCACTCATGGCGTCGCGCTGTCGGTCGATCTCTCCGGCGAGAACTCGGGCGGCTTCGTCGGCTACCGCGCCAAGCGCCACACCGGCGTGGTCGATGTCGATCGCCGCGGCGGCTACTCTGTTGAAGAATTCTGGGAGCCGATCAAGGCGCGGCCCGACGGCAGCCTCATTCTCGATCCCGGCGAGTTCTACATCCTGGCGTCGAAAGAGGCCGTGCAGGTGCCGCCCGACTACGCCGCGGAGATGGTGCCGTTCGATCCGCTGGTCGGCGAATTCCGCGTCCACTATGCCGGCTTCTTCGATCCCGGCTTCGGCTATGCCGGCGCCGGCGGCAAGGGGGCGCGCGCCGTGCTGGAAGTGCGCTCGCGCGAGGTGCCGTTCATTCTCGAGCATGGCCAGATCGTCGGCCGCCTCGTCTATGAGCGCATGCTCGAGCGCCCCGATGCACTTTACGGTCAGCGCATCGGCTCGAACTACCAGGCGCAGGGCCTGAAACTCTCCAAGCATTTTCGCGTGTAGCGGAATTTCTCCGCTGTCATTCCCCGCGAAAGCGGGGAATCCAGTACGCCGCGGCATCTCAATGGATAACGCCTGTCTCTGGAATACTGGATCGCCCGATCGAGTCGGGCGATGACACCGAGTGTGTGTTGGTTGCGTCGCATTTAGCGCGATGACAAACTCCGGCAAAACAAGAGATCGGGAGCAAGTATGACTCAGGAGCAGGACGCGCGCGAGGCGCAGTGGCGGAAGTGGCGCAGCGTCGCCGATCTCTATCACGCCTTCTTCACCGGGTTGATCCTCACCGTGGTGACGCGGCGCGGCACCGCCGATGCCGCCGAGTTTGTCTTCCGCGTGTTTCGCCGCCAGCAGCAGGAGCGCTTCCTGCCCGGCTTGAAGAAGCTCGGCCTCGACGGCCTGCCGCCTGCGGTCGCGGCCGCGCAATATCACTATCTCTCCAACTGGATCGGCGGTGTGCATGTCGAATACATGTACGAGACCGACCGCAAGGCCTGGATCCGCTATCCGCCGCCGCGCTGGATCTGGAAAGGCACGGCGATCTGCGGTGTGCCCGGCGAGGTCTCGCGCGCGATGCTGCGCGGCTGGCACGCCAACAACGGTGTTGCGCTCGGCGATCTCAGGCTCGGCTTCGTCTGCACCAAGCAGAGCGTCGATGGCCAGGATGGGCTCGAGGGCTATTACTGCGAATACGATCATCCGCTCGAGCTCGACCAGCGCCTGGTGTTCGCGCGCCATCTCGAGGCGCCGTCGTTCGACCCGAAGACCGCGCCGGCATTGCCGGTCGACAGCTGGCCGAAGCCGCGGCTGGAAAAGGCCTATCGCAACTACGCGATGGAATATGTGAAGACGGCCGCGCCCGTCATGGTGCAGGTGTTCGGGCCAGAGGATGCGAGCTATCTGCTGCATCTCACCGGCAGACTGATTGGCATGCAGTATTTCGACGAGGTCGCGCAGGCGCTCGGTGGCCGTCGTGGCCGTGCCACGGAATTTGCCGCATTCCTGCGCACGCTCTTCGAGTCGCAGGATGACATCGCTGAGATCAGCGAGTCCGAGGGCCAGTTCGAGATCCGCCAGCAGGGCTGGAAGCTGATGGCCGATGTGGCCGATTATCACCCGGCCTGCGCCAGCGTTCTGACCGGCCTGTTCGAAGGGCTGGCGGCCGGCTGCGGACGGCATATTCCGGTGCATCTGAAGCCAAATGGCGCCGCCGGCGCGCCGTTCGTCTGGTCGATCGGCTAGACACAGATCACCCTCCCCTGGAGGGGGAGGGTCGGCTCACAGCGAGCGAAGCGAGATGTGAGGCGGGGTGGGGTGATCTCTCCACTCAGGCAGCGCCCGATATGAGAAACCTTCACCCCACCTCGGTTCGCATTTCATGCGAACCGATCCCAGAGCGAGCTCCGCTCGTCTCGACCCCTCCAGGGGAGGATGACCTCTGTCTAGCCGTTCGTGTGGTCGGTCGGCGAGCGCTTGGGTTCACCTGCAATCGCGCAGGCCCCCCTTGCGTCCCGCGCACGTGGAATCCGCGTTCGCCATGGTAGGGAAACACCATGGCGCGGCTCCCCAGATCGCGCGTGGGAGTGGAAATGTCCGACCTCGGCCTCGCCGAAATACCTGTCGACGAACAAGAACGGCCGCTGCCGCCGCCGGTGACGAGGCCGGCGCGTAACGCGCTGCTCGACGGGCCGATTTTGCGCACGCTGTTGTGGCTGGCGTGGCCGAACGTGATCGCGCTCTCCGCCGGCACATGCGTGGTGATCGCGGAAACCTCCTATATCGGCCGGCTCGGCGTCGAGTCGCTCGCGGCGATGGCGCTGGTGTTTCCCTGCGTGATCCTGACCATGACGATGTCCGGCGGCGCGATGGGCGGCGGCGTCGCATCCGCGATCGCGCGCGCGCT
>DASVOL010000507.1:0-3150 GCA_036383375.1 Bradyrhizobium sp.
GGTGTGCTTCCAGACGTCGTATTGCGAACCGCTGATGTAGAACGGCGCCCCGCCGATCTCGCCGAGCTTGACGTCGTAATCGCCGATCAGGAAATCGCCTTGCGGATAGCACATCGGCGACGAACCGTCGCAGCAGCCGCCCGACTGGTGAAACAGCACCGGCCCATGATCGGCAACGATCTCGGCAATCAGCTCCAGCGCAGCCGGCGTCGCGGTCACCTTGTCAGCCATCTCGGCCTCCGTGATGGGAGCTTCGGCGGGACACCCCGCCGAAGCCTGTCGTCTTCGCCCCCCGAACGCGGGGCAGCCGGGATATCAGAAGAAGCCGAGCTTCTTGGGGCTGTAGCTCACCAGCATGTTCTTGGTCTGCTGGTAGTGGTCGAGCATCATCTTGTGGTTCTCGCGGCCGACACCGGACTGCTTGTAGCCGCCGAACGCCGCATGCGCCGGATAGGCGTGATAGCAGTTGGTCCAGACCCGGCCGGCCTGGATCGCCCGGCCGAACCGGTAGCAGCGATTGACGTCGCGGCTCCAGATGCCGGCCCCTAAGCCGTAGAGCGTGTCGTTGGCGATCGAGAGCGCATCCTCGTCGTTCTTGAAGGTGGTCACGGACACCACGGGTCCGAAAATCTCCTCCTGGAAGATGCGCATCTTGTTGTGGCCCTTGAACACGGTCGGCTTGACGTAGTAGCCGCCCGAGAGCCCGCCGCCGAGATTGTTGCGCTCGCCGCCGGTCAACACCTCGGCGCCTTCCTTCTTGCCGATGTCGATGTAGGACAGGATCTTCTCGAGCTGCTCCGAGGACGCCTGCGCGCCGATCATGGTGGTCGGATCGAGCGGGCTGCCTTGGGTGATCGCTTCGACGCGCTTCAGCGCGCGCTCCATGAACCGGTCATAGATCGATTCCTGGATCAGCGCACGGCTCGGACAGGTGCAGACCTCGCCCTGGTTGAGCGCGAACATCACGAAGCCTTCGACGGCCTTGTCGAAGAAATCATCGTCTTCCTCCAGAACGTCCTTGAAGAAGATGTTGGGCGATTTGCCGCCGAGTTCGAGCGTCACCGGGATCAGGTTCTGCGAGGCATACTGCATGATCAGCCGGCCCGTCGTGGTCTCGCCCGTGACGGCGAGCTTGGCGATCCGGTTCGACGAGGCCAGCGGCTTGCCGGCCTCGAGGCCGAAGCCGTTGACGACGTTCAGCACGCCCTTCGGCAGCAGGTCGCCGATCAGCTCAAGCAGCACCATGATCGAAGCCGGCGTCTGCTCGGCCGGCTTGAGGACGACGCAGTTGCCGGCGGCGAGCGCCGGTGCAAGCTTCCAGACCGCCATCAGGATCGGGAAATTCCAGGGAATGATCTGGCCGACCACACCGAGCGGCTCGTGGAAGTGATAAGCGATCGTGTCGTGGTCGATCTCCGAGATCGAGCCTTCCTGGCCGCGAATTGCGCTGGCGAAGTAGCGGAAATGATCGATCGCGAGCGGCATGTCGGCGGCCATCGTCTCGCGGATCGGCTTGCCGTTGTCCCAGGTCTCGGCGGTGGCGAGCTTTTCGAGATTGGCCTCCATCCGGTCGGCGATCCTGTTGAGGATCAGCGAGCGCTCGGCGACACTGGTCTTGCCCCAGGCGTCCTTGGCTGCGTGTGCAGCATCGAGCGCCGCCTCGATATCCGATGCGTCGGAGCGCGGGATCTCGCAGACCGGAAGGCCGGTCACCGGCGAGATATTCTCAAAATATTTTCCGGAGTGGGGCTCGCGCCATTCGCCGCCGATGAAATTGCCGTAGCGCTTGGCGAACGGCGCCTTGAGCACGGACTGCATGTCAACCTTGTTCATGTGTTCCTCCGTTGGCACGCCGATGCACACGGCGTTGGCCGGGACGCTCGGTCAAATCAGGCGGACAGAACAGGGGCCCGCCCCAACGGCCGCAGGGGAACTGTCGCAAATCTGAGACAGAGTGCGCCGCAAATTGGCACAGGCGCGCCAGCGCTGCGGACGCCGGTTCTAGGCCTCTCGGGTATGCGCTAGCGATGCAGGCCGAGTTGCTTGAGCTTGCGGTGCAATGTGGCGCGGGACATGTCGAGATCCTTGGCGGCCTTCGACACATTGCCGCCGGCGCGTGCCAGCGCGCGCTGCAATGCTGCACGTTCCGCGGCAGCAAGGCCGCCGTCGTCACGGGTTTCGCCGATCAGATCGGCCGCCGGCAATGGCCGCGCCAGCGACGCCGCGTTGAGGCCGAGTGCGCGGCGCGCGGCGCGCGTTGCACCGATCACAAGATCGTCGCGATCGACCGCGAGCAGCGAGTTCACGGCGCGCTCGCTGCGCGGCGTCAGCAGAATCCGCGCACCGGAAAACGCGCGGCGGAAGTTTTCGGCCTCGATCGCGCGCGCCGCGTCGGAGACGGTGGTCGAGATCAGGCGAGAAAACCCTTCGGTCAGGTCCGCGCGACAGGAGGAGACGTCCAGCGCCGCGGCGAGTTCGCCATGCTCGTCGAAGATCGGCGCGGTGGTGCAGAACAGCCCGGAATTGCGGGTAAAGAAGTGCTGATCGCGGTCGATCGAGAGCGGCCGCTTCTCGACGATGCAGGTGCCGATGTCGTTGGTGCCCTCGTACTTCTCGCTCCAGACCGCTCCGGTCCATAGCCCCCATTTGTTGAATGTCGCGTCATCCGCACCCGCGCCGCGTCGGTCGACAACGATGCCGTCGCGGTCGGCGAGCAGAACCGAACAGCCGACGCCGCCGACCGCGAGAAACAGCCGGTCGAGCGTGGTCTGGGCCACCTTCAGCAATTCGCCGAGGCGCTGCTGCGCAGCGGCGATGTCGCTCTGCTGGAGACGGTGGGACGGTGAGCGGCTGGCCGGATCGAGCGCATGCAAATGGCCGGAGCGGCGCCACGACGCCGAGAGGTCCGAAGGCGTTCCGCCTCCGGCGAGCACGTCGAGAACCTTGTCCGCGTGCACGATAGCCGGCGATCGGCTCATGCCATCCTCCCTGCTCCAGCGGATTCTGCGACCCGCGAAAGCGCGATGCGGCCCGGCGCCCACACCTTTGTATTCGTGAGAATATAGCGCCCCTGCCGCCCTTTCAAGGGACGGCCCGCCGCAGCAGCGCCGGAACCGTCAATCCGTTCTAGCAGGCCTTCGCCCTGGACCC
>DASVOL010000508.1:0-6829 GCA_036383375.1 Bradyrhizobium sp.
CCGCGTTGCAGGCGAAGCTGCCGGCTGATGCTGTGGCGGTCTGCAGTCCGGCGCGGCGCACAAGCGAGACCGCAGCCAAGCTCGGCCTCACGGCAACCGCCGATGATGCGTTTCGCGAGCAGGATTTCGGCGACTGGACCGGCCGGCGCCACAGCGAAATCGAGAGAGAGCTCGGCGCAGCAGCGTATCGCGCGTTCTGGGATGCGCCCGCGACCAACCGACCGCCGAACGGCGAAAGTTTTGCGGATCAGATCGTGCGGGCGCGGGCGGGGCTGGCGCGCCTGCCGGCCGATGATGTCGTGCTGGTCGCGCACTCCGGCACCATCCGCGCAATCCTCGCAATCGCGCTCGAGCTGGCGCCGGAGCTCGCGCTGCGGTTCGTCATCGATCCGCTGTCCCTAACGCGGATCGATCGGCTGGCAGGCGCCTGGCGTGTTGTTGCGGTGAACCTGCCGCCGCTACCAACCCCGTCATCCTGAGGTGCGAGCTCTTGCGAGCCTCGAAGGATGCACGGCCACAGTCGGGCCGTCGACCCTTCGAGGGCCGCTGAAGAAGCGGCCACCTCAGGGTGACGGTGATGGAGCGAATGCGCCGCTACAGCTACCCATTCCGCCGCTGGCCGCGCAGGGTCGGCAGGCCGATGCCGGCGGCGTCGAAGCCGCCGTCGACGGCGAGGATCTGGCCGGTGATGTAGCTGGCGCGATCCGAGCACAGGAAGAAGATCGCTTCCGCCAGCTCCTCCTCCAGCCCGTAGCGGTTGAGCGGGATCGCGTCGTGATAGTCGGCGCGGATCTCCGGCGTGTGCACGGCCTTGGCCATCGCGGTCTCGACCGGCCCGGGCGCGACGCCGTTGACGCGGATGCCGAGCGAGGCGAGTTCGACCGCGAGCTGCTTGGTGAGGTGCGCAAGGCCGGCCTTGCTGGTGCCGTAGGCCGAGCGCAAGGTCGAGGCGCGCACCGCCGAGATCGAGGTGATGTTGACGATCGCGCCGCCGCCGTGCTCGCGCATCACAGGCGCGGCCGCCTTGGTGCACAGGAACGGGCCGGTGAGGTTGACCGCCATGATCCGGTTCCAGTCGGCGTCCGACGTCTCCAGCACCGGCGTGAACACGGCGATGCCGGCGTTGTTGACCAGCGCGTCGAGCCGGCCGAAGCGGCCTGTGATCGCCGCGATTGCGGCTGCCACACCATCGGCGTCCGATACGTCGCAGGTCAGCGCCAGCGTCGCGTCGGGCTGCTTCAATGCCGCGACCGCGCTCTCCAGCAGCGCGCCCTCGATGTCGAGCAGCGCGACGCGCCAGCCGTCAGCGAGAAAGCGTTTCGCTGCGGCAAGTCCGATGCCGCGCGCGGCGCCGGTCACGAGTGCGACTTTTTGTGCAGAGAGAGTCATCGGGCGGTCCATCGGTTCGGGCAGGCGGCGTGCTCTTGTTGAAAGCAGCGTCTGCGACCTTTGGTTCGCCATGTCAACCGGTCCTTGTTTTCCGTCACCCTGAGGTGCGAGCGGAGCGAGCCTCGAAGGGTGCACGGCCACCAGCCGAGCCGTTCATCCTTCGAGGCTCGCCGAAGTGGCTCGCACCTCAGGATGACGGGGAGGGATCGGTATCGGACCTGGTGAGTGGTGCACCGGCTCGACGACGCGCCAAGCTGCTGATTGAACTCCAGTCCGACCGTGTAAGAGCTTCCTTCTTGGACCGGCTCCAACCTTTGATCTGCCGCTCAGCAGCGATGCCGTCAGTGATCCGGTCGAAATGCTCCGACCAGACGAGCACGACCGGCCGTCGATTGAACGTATAACCCGGATAAGCGCCGGCATTGTGCTGATCGATACGTGGCGTGAGATCGTCGCCCATGGCACTGCCGACATAGAAGGAGTTGTCGGCGCAGCGAAGCATGTAAACAAAAATGCCCATCGCAATTGACCGCTCGCATTTGACGCGGGCCAAGAGTGAAGCAAACACCGTTTGGGTCAATAGGAGAGTGGCGCGTCGGTTTTCGACTGCACTTTCGAGTGTGTCCCCTCATCCTGAGGAGCCCGCAAAGCGCGCGTCTCGAAGGATGTACGGCCCCCAGCCCGGGCCGTCCATCCTTCGAGGATCGCACCGCTGCCTACGCCGCGAGCTCGGCGGAGGCGCGCTGCATGTTTGTCGACATGTCCTGTGTGACGATGCTCTGTTCCTCGACCGCGGCGGCGGTGGAGGTGATGTATTCGTTGACGCCGGCGATCGCCGCCTTGATCTCGGACAGCGAGGTCACCACTTCGGCGGCGATCGAATTCAGCGCATCGATCTCCGAGGAGATCGTGTCGGTCGCCTGCTTGGCCTGGTTGGCGAGGCTCTTCACCTCCGAGGCGACCACCGCGAAGCCGCGGCCGGCTTCGCCGGCACGCGCCGATTCGATCGTGGCGTTGAGTGCGAGCAGGTTGATCTGCCCGGTGATGCTCGAGATCATCTCGACGATGCCGCTCATCGCCTGAGCTGCGGCGTTGAGCTTCTGCGCCTGTCCGTCGGCAGCTTCGACACGGCCGGTGGCGACCGCGGCGTTCTGCTTCGACTTGGTCATGGTCTCCGAGATCTCGCGGATCGAGGCGCTCATCTCCTCGCTGCCGGCGGCAACCGCCTCGATCAGGCCGCGCGCGCTGTCGGCCTTCTTGCGGCCGATCGCCTGCGCGGTGATGTCGGTGGCGTATTTCACCACCTTGTAGGGCTTGCCGTTGAGATCGAGGATCGGGTTGTAGGAAGCCTGGATCCAGATCTCGCGGCCGCCCTTGGCGATGCGCTTGTATTCGGCCGCCTGGAACTCGCCGCGGTTCAGCGCTCCCCAGAACTCGCGGTAGCCCGCCGAGCTCGCCTCGACCGGCTCGACGAACATGCTGTGATGCTTGCCCTGAATCTCGGCGAGCAGATAGCCCATCGCGGCGAGGAAGTTCGGGTTCGCGGTGCGGATCGTACCGTCCATGTTGAACTCGATCACGGCTTGCGACTTGCCGATAGCGTCGATCTGGCCGTCATTGTCGGCGGCCTTCAGCTTCTGCTGCGTGACGTCGGTCGCGAACTTGACGACCTTGAATGGTTTGCCGCGGTCGTCGAGGATCGGGTTGTAGCTGGCGAGGATCCAGATCTCCTTGGCACCCTTGGCGACCCGCTTGAACTCGCCGGTCTCGAACTCGCCGCGGTTCAGCCGTGCCCAGAAATCGCGATAGGCCGGGCTGTCGCGGTCGGCCGGCGGCATGAACATGCTGTGATGCTTGCCCTGAATCTCGGCGAGCGAGTAACCCATCGCG
This sequence comes from Bradyrhizobium sp., assembly GCA_036383375.1. Lineage (GTDB taxonomy): Bacteria > Pseudomonadota > Alphaproteobacteria > Rhizobiales > Xanthobacteraceae > Bradyrhizobium. The sequence continues at coordinate 3,280 of DASVOL010000508.1, forward strand.
CCGAGGAAGTTCTCGTTGGCATTGACGATGGTGCCATCCATGTTGAACTCGATCACCGCCTGCGCGCGGCCGATCGCGGCGATCTTGCCGGCATCTTCCATGCTGTGGATCTTCTGCGCGGTGATGTCGGTGGCGAACTTGATGACGCCGACCAGCTTGCCGTTCTTGTCCTGGATCGGGTTGTAGGAGGCCTGGATCCAGACCTCGCGGCCGCCCTTGGCAACGCGCTTGTACTGCGCGGCCTGGAATTCGCCGCGGTTGAGGCTCGCCCAGAATTCGCGATAGTCGTGGCTGTCGCGATACGCCGGCTCGACGAACATGCTGTGGTGCTTGCCCCTGATCTCGTCGAGCGAGTAGCCCATCGCGTTCAGGAAGTTCTCGTTGGCGGTGACGATGGTGCCGTCGAGCTTGAACTCGATCACCGCCTGCGATTTGCCGATCGCTGCGGCTTGCGCCAGCGCACTGTCGATGTTTGCCTTGTTGCTGAAACTGAACATCAGGGCTCCGTGAAGTTTCAAATGAAACGGGATGGGAAATTGGATCGACGCAACTCACGGAAAGGTTGCAGCGAGCCGTTTAGCATCGGTAAAGCTTGCGGGCTGGCACGGACTGCATAATGCGCCCCGGCGCGCACGCATCTATCTCAGATTGCGAAGCAATTTTTTGATATGCACGTTATCATTCATAGTCGTGATGCGATGTTCACCGTAATCTTACGGACGAAAATTGCTGACAACTTTGGTCTGATGCGGATGATCGCAACGCGTCTACTTCAGCGTCGCTGATAGACCTATTACGAACGTTGATATTGCTGACTGTTTCACGGATCGATTCAGCAGCGCGATTCGCATCCTCGACGAATGCGTGTCGCGTCGATGCCCGCTCTCAGCGCCGGGCGACGAGCAAATAATTCCGCACGAGATGTCTATTGAGCGGTCTCCGGTTCGTCGTCCGGATACTGGTTCCATGATGGAGTTCTGATGTCACTGACCCTGCATTATCACCCGCTGTCGTCGTTCTGCTGGAAGGCGCTGGTCGGGCTTTACGAGAACGGCGCGCCGTTCACGCCGAACATGGTCAATCTCGGCGATCCCGCCGAGCGCGCGGCGCTGCTCGCGCTGTGGCCGATCGGCCGCTTCCCCGTGCTTCGCGATGAGAAGCGCAGCGAGACGGTGCCTGAATCGAGCATCGTCATCGAATATCTCGACCGGCACTATCCCGGCACCGTCAGGCTGATTCCCGATGACCCGGAGCTTGCGTTGCAGACCCGGCTGCGCGATCGCTTCCTCGATCTCTACGTCCATCTGCCGTTGCAGAAGATCGTCGGCGACCGGCTGCGTCCGGCGGACGCTAAGGATCCGCGGGGCGTCGCCGAGGCGCGGGCGCAGCTCCGCACCTCCTATGCAGTCCTGGATCCGCAGCTCGCGCATGGCGGCTGGATGATGGGCGAGCAGGTCTCGCTGGCTGACTGTGCGGCCGCGCCGGCGCTGTTCTATGGCAACAAGGTCGAGCCGATTGGGGAAGACCATCCGCACCTCGGGGCCTATCTCGAGCGGCTGAAGGCACGGCCGTCCTTCGCGCGCGTTCTCAAGGAAGCCGAGCCTTATTTCGGCATGTTCCCCAAGGAAAACTGAAGAGAACACCTGAACAGGGAACCTGAGGTCCGGTCCGGACCCCGAAAATAAATCGCGGCGCGGTGTCGCTTTTGCGCCGCGCCGTTCGTCTTCTCCCTGAAGCCCGGGTTCTGGAGCGCCGGTCGCGCCCCGGGGCCCGGGCGAGATCTGTGTGGAGATGACATGGCTGCAGCTGGCAACAGGGCGGAGATCATCCGCGGGCTCTTCGCCGCCTATCTCGCCAATGACCGCGCGAGCGTCGAGGCCGCGTTCGCGGAGGATTTCCGCTTCTCGACGCCCTATGGCGAGAACATCGACAAGCCGCGCTATTTCGCCGAGTGCTGGCGCGACCCTGGCTGGATCGGCCGCCACGAGATCGAGCGCATCATGGTCGACGGCGTTGAGGCCTTCGTCACCTATCGCTGCGTCGCCCGCGACGGCAAGAGCTTCCGCAACACCGAGTTCTTCGTGTTCGACGGCGACAAGGTGTCGCGCATCGATGTCTATTTCGGTCCGTCACATCAGGATGGCGAACTCGTCAGGCAGGATCGATAAGGCAAGCTCGGTGATACCGCTCGCGCGGTCATCGCAGGCGAGCACGAATTCTGCGAAGGAAACCCGGAAAATGTCCATTGCGAGTGAAAGCAGCGGCCTGTCGCAGGCACGGCTCGGACGCATGCGCGAAGTGCTGGCGCGCCATGTCGATGGCGGCGACGTTCCAGGCCTGGTGGCGCTGGTCGGCCGTCGCGGCGAGATCCATGCCGATGTGATTGGCCGCATGGCGGTGGACGGGCCGCCGATGCAGCGCGACACCATCTTCCGCATCGCCTCGATGACCAAGCCGGTGACGGCGGTCGCCGCGATGATCCTGGTCGAGGAATGCCGGCTCAGGCTCGATGATCCCCTCGATCGCTGGCTGCCCGAGCTCGCCGATCGCCGTGTGTTGCGCAGCATCGAATCCGAGATCACCGACACGGTGCCTGCCAAGCGCGCGATCACGCTGCGCGATCTTCTCACCTTTCGTCTCGGGCTCGGCATGATCCCGGTGTTTCCGGCGCGCTATCCGATCCAGATGGCGATCGCGGATGCCGGCTTTGCGCCCGGGCCGGTGTTTCCGTCGTTTCCGCCGGATGAGTTGCTGCGCCGCTACGGCACGCTGCCGCTGGCCTATCAGCCCGGCGAACGCTGGCTTTACAACACCGGGAGCCAGATCCTCGGCGTCCTGATCGCGCGCGTTGCAGGAACCTCGTTCGCGGCCTTCCTGCAGGAGCGGATCTTCGGACCGCTCGGCATGAACGATACGGCGTTCCATGTGCCGCAACACAAGCTGTCGCGGCTTGCGACGTGCTATGGCGGCGATCCTGCGACCGGCACGCTGAAAGTGTTCGACGAACCCGCGACCGGCAAATACGCGGCGCCACCGGCGTTCGAGAACGGCAGCGCCGGGCTGGTGTCGACCGCGGATGATTTCAACGCCTTCGCGCAGATGCTGCTCAATGGCGGGCGGCTCGGCACCGAGCGCATCCTGTCGCGTCCCTCGGTCGAGCTGATGACCTCGGACCAGATCACGCCGGAGCAACAGCAGGGATCCGAATTCCTCCTCGGCGCCGGGCGCGGCTGGGGTTTCGGGCTGTCGGTGTTCACCGCGCGCGACGATCTCTGTCATGTGCCGGGTCGATACGGCTGGGACGGCGGCTATGGCACCTCCTGGTATTCCGACCCGCGCGAGGCAATGACCGGGATCCTGCTGACCCAGCGCATGATGGATTCGCCGGAGCCGCCCAGGGTGTTCTCAGATTTCTGGACGCTCGCCTATCAGGCGATCGATGACTAGCGCGGAGCGCACGTCAATGACCCAAAGAATAATTTCAAACGCCGTGTCGGGATTGCAGACTCTGCATCGTCGTTCAATCGAGCGCCGGTGCTGAGATCGGCTC
>DASVOL010000509.1:0-14674 GCA_036383375.1 Bradyrhizobium sp.
CCTCGATGGGACCGGTGCTCGCCGCGCTGATCGTGGTGCCGTTCGGCCAGCCATCGATCGCCTGGTTCTCCTCGATCGCGTTCCTCGCCATCGTGATCCTCTGGCGCATCGGCGTCTGGTACAAGCCGCAGATCGCAGGCAGGAAGGCGATGACCATCGCGCGGCATCCCGACCATCCGGATCGGCGGCGCGTGATGACCGCGCTCGTCGTGCTGGTTGCGCTGCTGTTCTCCAAGCAGCTCTATGTCTCGAGCCTGTCGAGCTATTACATCTTCTATCTGATCGACCGGTTCGGCGTCTCGACGCAGGCGGCGCAGCTCTATTTGTTCATCTTCCTGGCCGCGAACGCCGCCGGCGCGTTCATCGGTGGGCCGCTCGGCGACCGCTTTGGCCGCAAATACGTGATCTGGTTCTCGATCCTCGGCGCGCTGCCGTTCACGCTGGCACTGCCTTATGCCGGCCTGTTCGGAAGCGCGGTGCTGACGGTCGTGATCGGCCTGATCATCTCGTCGGCGACATCGGCGATCATCGTATTCGCGCAGGAATTGATGCCGCATCGCTTCGGCATGATCTCCGGCGTGTTCTTCGGCGTCGCCTTCGGCATCGGCGGTCTCGGCGCCGCGGTGCTTGGCAAGCTTGCGGACCACACCTCGATCGCCTTTGTCTATCAGCTGTGTGCATTCCTGCCGGCGATTGGCCTGCTCGCGGTGTTCCTGCCGAAGATGCCGAAGGCCGTTCGCTGAACGTCCGCGGCGAGGGCGCCGCCCTTCATTAAGTATTCGCTAACACTCGGCGCTTGCGTGCGCTGCAAACCGCGCGCTTGCGTCAACGCTTCATTAGCACTTGTGGCGAGATCGCGATCTTTCGCCGTCGCACGCGCGCTTTGATGGACCCATAAGCAACAGCCACAGCAAAAGGTGAGAGAAAATCAACCTTAAAAATTAGGGTTAAGTGCCGCTTAAACATTTGCTGCCATCGTCCGCCCGTGAGTTTCAGACGTGGGGCCTTTCGTGTCGCCTCACTTGGGCCAAAAGGACGAAGCCAATGCGTAGCGTAAAGACCCTGATCGCCGCCGGAGCGGCATCTCTGTTGTCCTCGGCGGCGTTCGCTGCCGACATGCCGATCATGCCGCCGCCCCCGATGGCGTATGCCCCTCCGCCGGTCCAGGATTTCGGCGGCTGGTATCTGCGCGGCGACATCGGCATGACCAACACCCAGGCCAAGCTGCACGCCAATGCCTACGACACGCTGCCGGCCGGCACCGCGTTCAACCAGTTCGGCACCGGCTTCGACAGCGGCATGCTGTTCGGCGTGGGCGTCGGCTATCAGTTCAACAGCTGGTTCCGCGCCGACATCACCGGTGAGTATCGCTCGAAGGTGAGCTTCAACGGTACCGACTTCTTCACGTTCCCCGGGCCGAGTTCGCTGGGTGACACCTACCATGGCGGCGTCCAGAGCTGGGTCGGCCTCGCGAACATCTACGCCGATCTCGGCACCTGGGGTTGCTTGACCCCGTTCATCGGTGCCGGTGTCGGTGCCGCGGTGATCAAGACCTCGGCCTTCTCCGACGTCGCGACGTTCCCGAGCGGATCCGGCCTGACCAGTTCCTTCATCGCCGACGGCGCCACCAAGACCAACTTCGCCTGGGCGCTGCATGCCGGTGTCGCCTACAAGGTCACCAACAACTTCACGGTTGAACTGGCCTATCGCTACCTCGACATGGGCACGGCCGGCCACGGCCAGGGTCACTTCTTCGACGGCACGCCGACCGGTCCCTCGAGCTTCCAGTACCGCGACATGACCTCGCAGGATGTGAAGCTCGGCGTGCGCTTCGCCTTGCCCTGCTGCGACGTGCTGCCCCCACCGCCGCCGCCCCCGCTGATCCGCAAGGGTTAATTCAAGGGTTAATTTCGAGCCTTCACGGTTAACGATTGAAACGGCGCGGGATCATCCCGCGCCGTTTTTCTTTGCCTGTCATGTCGCGAGCTTCTGCAACTTGAGTGCTCGAAAGCCGCCGGCGACAACGATTGGTTAAGGTTAACAGGCGATGATCAACGCGCATTCGGTGAGTGGGATGGAGCGTTGCAATGCGTAGGTTCTTGCTGGCGGCGATGATGTTTGGGGTGGTGACCGGCGCACAGGCGGCCGACATGCCGGATTTCCTTCGCGGCAGTCTTCCCGCTTCCAACGCGCCGACCAGAAATTGGGACGGCTGGTATGCCGGCGGTCAGGTCGGCCAGACATGGATCAACACCGACTTCGGGGGCAGCGTTGCTTCCCTGACCAATTCCATCTTCCGCAACACCACGCTGCAGGCGCCGACGTCGCAATTCAATCTGCTGGGCCGGGTCAATGCGCAAAGCTCGGGCTTCGGAGCGTTTGTCGGACGCAACTATCAGTTTGACGATGTCGTGGTGGGTGTCGAAGCGAACTACACCTATTGGTCCGGCCTGACGACAACGAGCTCCGGAAGTTTGGGTCCGATTCAGGTCGCTCAGCCGACCCTGGTGTTGCCGGCCGGCGCCACTGCCGCCGACGGCGTGTCGTTGAACGGAAGCGCTTCGCTGAAGCTCAAGGACGAGATGACCTTCCGCGGCCGTGCGGGTTGGGCAACAGGAGACTTCCTGCCCTATGCCTTCGGCGGCCTCGCGGTCGGCCGGATGGATGTTTCGCGCACGGTCACAAGCTCCGTGAACAGAACGATCAACTTCGCCGACGGCACGTCGACCACCTTTGCGCTGCCGCAGCTTGCCCAAACCGCGACGGATGCGAAAACGGACGCCTACGTTGCCGGCTGGACCGCTGGTCTCGGCCTCGAATACATGTTGTGGAATTGTGTTTTCCTGCGCGGCGAGTGGGAATACGTCAAGTTCGCACCGGTCAAGAATACGTCGGTCACGCAGAACAGCGTGCGCGCCGCCATCGGCTATAAATTCTGACGCGAGCGGCGTTGCTTGACACCGCAATGTGCGGCTGATTCGATGTTGCTCCGCAAGCGGAGCGACCTCACATGAAAATCCACGGCGACGCCAATTCAGGCAATTGCCTGAAGGTGAAATGGGTGTGCGACAAGTTGGCGCTGCCGTACACGTGGGTCGAGATCGACACCATGAAGGGCGGCAGCCGGACCGCGGATTTCCTCAAGCTGAACGGCTGGGGCCAGGTGCCGACGGTCGAACTGGATGACGGCCGCACGCTCGCGCAATCCAATGCCATCATCCGCTACCTTGCGCGCGGCAGCGATCTGATCCCCGGCGATCCCTATCGCGCGGCGCGGATGGATGCATGGATGTTCTGGGAGCAGAACAGCCATGAGCCCTATGTCGCCGTCTGCCGCTTTCAGACCGTGTATCTAGGCAAGGCCGTGTCGGAGATCGATCCGAACCTCATCAAGCGCGGCTATGGGGCGCTCGATCAGATGGAGCGGCATCTTGCCGGTACGAAATTCCTGGTCGGCGATGCGTTCTCGCTCGCCGACGTCTCGCTGCTTGCCTATACGCGCGTTGCGGAGGATGGCGGCCTCGCGCTCGAACGCTATCCAATGATCCGCCGCTGGATCGCCGACGCCGAGCATGTGCTCGCGCTGCCGCCGGTGCGCTGACTTCTGGTGAACATCGATATGACTGAAGCTTCATCGATCACGATCCGCCGCGCTCGCCGCGAGGATATCGCCGCCATCGTCGGCATGCTGGCGGACGATCCGCTCGGCAGTGCGCGCGAGCGGATCGCGGATCCGCTGCCGCAAAGCTATTACGATGCCTTCGCGTGGGTCGAGCGCGATCCGAACCTGCAGCTCGTCGTCGCCGTCGACGGGGAGGGCGCCGTCGTCGGATGCCTGCAGCTTGCGGTGCTGCCGGGGATCAGCTCGCAGGGCTCTTCGCGCGGCCTGCTCGAGGACGTCCGTGTCGCAACACACTGCCGCAGCCGCGGCATCGGCGAGCAGCTCGTGCAGTGGGCGGTCGCGGAGGCGCGCGCGCAAGGCTGCACGCTCGTCGAGTTGCTGACGCATCACACCCGCGTCGATGCGCAGCGCTTCTATGAACGGCTCGGATTCGCGCGCAGCCATGTCGGCATGACGCTGCGCTTTTGACATGCACGCAAGAAGTTGTGCCGCATACGGGACAATGCCTGCGGTAGCCGCTGCTGCGCGATCCGGTTAACAGCCAATAAACTAAGCCGGTCTCCGTGAATTTACGGGGCGGAACGAGTCCGGTATGTCGGGCGTCTCCCACGGGGCGGCGGCGACTGGGGATTGGAATGTCGGAATATTCGATCGTGCGGGTCGGCAACGAGTACATCGTGCAGGCCGGCGATAAGAGCATTTTGAAAATATCGAGCCGGCGCAAGGCAGTTAAGATCATGACTCTCGCGGCAGATCTGCTCGATCAGGAGACGATGCAGCAGGTCGAGGACGCCCCATCAATCAGCTGTGATCTCCCGATCGTTCCGGAAAAGTCGGAACTTCCTTGACGTTTTGGGGCCCTTCCACTATTTCCGACGGCGGGAAACCTCTCCCCACCGAGAGGCAGCTATCTGGAAGGGTAGATTATGACTGCAGCGAAGCCCGCTTCGCGGCCCAATGTGCCGCATTTCTCCTCCGGCCCCTGCGCCAAGCGCCCTGGCTGGAACCCGAACAATCTCAAGGACGCCGCGCTCGGCCGCTCGCATCGTGCGAAGGTCGGTAAGGCCAAACTCAAGCTCGCGATCGAACTGACGCGCGAAGTGCTTGAAGTGCCTGCGGACTACAAGATCGGCATCGTGCCGGCGTCGGACACCGGCGCGGTCGAGATGGCGCTGTGGTCGCTGCTCGGTGCGCGGCCGGTCACCACGCTCGCCTGGGAATCCTTCGGCGAGGGCTGGGTCAGCGACATCGTCAAGGAACTGAAGCTGAAGGACGTCACCAAGCTGAACGCGGCTTATGGTGAAATCCCCGATCTCGCCAAGGTCGATCCTGCGTCCGACGTCGTCTTCACCTGGAACGGCACCACTTCCGGCGTGCGCGTGCCGAACGCCGACTGGATCAGCGCAAGCCGTGAAGGCCTCACGATTTGCGACGCGACCTCGGCCGCCTTCGCGCAGCCGCTCGATTTCGCCAAGCTCGACGTCGTCACCTTCTCCTGGCAGAAGGCGCTCGGCGGCGAGGCGGCACACGGCATGCTGATCCTGTCGCCGCGCGCGGTGGAACGGCTCGAGACCTACAAGCCGGCCTGGCCGCTGCCGAAGATCTTCCGCCTCACCAAGGGCGGCAAGCTCAACCAGGGCATCTTCGAAGGCGAGACCATCAACACGCCGTCGATGCTCTGCGTCGAGGATTATCTCGACGCGCTGAACTGGGCGAAGTCGATCGGTGGCCTGAAGGCGCTGATCGGGCGCGCCGACGCCAACACCAAGGCGATCGCCGACTGGAAGGCGCGGACGCCGTGGATCGACTTCCTGGCCAAGGATCCCGCGATCCGCTCCAACACCTCGGTGTGCCTGAAGTTCACCGATCCGGCGATCACCTCGCTTCCCACCGACGCCCAGGCCGACTTCTGCAAGAAGCTGGTTGCGCTGGTGGAGAAGGAGAACGCCGGTTTCGACTTCGCGTATTACCGCGATGCGCCGGCGGGCCTGCGGATCTGGTGCGGCGCCACCGTCGAGGCCAAGGACGTCGAACTGCTGACGCAGTGGATCGACTGGGCCTTCGCCGAGACCAAGGCCGCGCTGCCCAAGGCGGCATAAGCAAGTCATCGATATTGTATGGCCGGGCTCGACCCGGCCATCCATCGTGCAAAGTGGCTGCGCATGCTTCGCGCCCGCAGCCCTCGTGTATTCAAACGCATCGTTCAGCAACGGATCATTCCGATGACAAAACCCAAGGTTCTGATATCCGACGCGCTGTCTCCCGCCGCCGTGCAGATCTTCAAGGATCGCGGCGTCGAGGTCGACTTCCAGCCCAATCTCGGCAAGGACAAGGACAAGCTCGCCGAGATCATCGGCAACTATGACGGCCTTGCGATCCGCTCGGCCACCAAGGCGACCGCCAAGATCATCGAGAAGGCGACCAAGCTGAAGGTGATCGGCCGCGCCGGCATCGGCGTCGACAATGTCGAGATTCCGGCGGCGACCGCCAAGGGCATCATCGTGATGAACACGCCGTTCGGCAATTCGATCACGACCGCCGAGCACGCCATCACCCTGATGCTGGCGCTGGCGCGCGAGATCCCGCAGGCCGACGCCTCGACCCAGGCCGGCAAGTGGGAGAAGAACCGCTTCATGGGCGTCGAGATCACCGCCAAGACGCTCGGGGTGATCGGCTGCGGCAATATCGGTTCGATCGTCGCCGACCGTGCGCTCGGCCTGCGCATGAAGGTGATCGCGTTCGATCCGTTCCTGTCGCCGGAGCGCGCCAAGGATATCGGCGTCGAGAAGGTCGAGCTCGACGATCTGCTGAAGCGCGCCGATTTCATCACGCTGCACACGCCGCTGACCGAGAAGACCCGCAACGTGATCGACGCGGCTGCGATCGCCAAGATGAAGAAGGGCGTGCGCATCATCAACTGCGCGCGCGGCGGCCTGGTCGACGAGCAGGCGCTGGTCGATGCGCTGAATTCCAAGCATGTCGCGGGCGCGGCCTTCGACGTGTTCGTCGAGGAGCCGGCGACGTCGAACGTGCTGTTCGGCCACCCCAACGTGATCTGCACCCCACATCTTGGTGCCTCCACCACCGAAGCACAGGAGAACGTCGCGCTGCAGGTCGCCGAGCAAATGTCGGACTATCTGCTGTCGGGCGCGATCTCCAACGCGGTCAACTTCCCATCGATCACGGCGGAAGAGGCGCCGAAGCTGAAGCCGTTCATCGAGCTCGCCGAGAAGCTCGGCTCGTTCGCCGGCCAGCTCACCGAGAGCGGCATTCTCAAGACCACGATCACCTATGAGGGCCACGTCGCCGAGATGAAGATCAAGGCGATCACCTCGGCGGTGCTGTCCGGCCTGTTGCGGCCGATGCTGGGTGAGGTCAACGTGGTGTCGGCGCCGGTCGTCGCCAAGGAGCGCGGCATGGTGGTAGACGAGGTCGTCCGCGCCGCGCAGAGCGACTATGAAAGCCTGATCACGGTCACAGTCGCCACCGAGCGCCAGGAGCGTTCGGTGTCCGGCACCGTCTACGCCGACGGCAAGCCGCGCCTCGTCGACATCAAGGGCATCCGCGTCGACGCCGAGTTCGGCAAGTCGATGATCTACGTCACCAACGAGGACAAGCCGGGCTTCATCGGCGCGTTCGCGAGCCTCTTGGGTGATGCGAAAATCAATATCGCGACCTTCCATCTCGGCCGCGTCAAGCAGGGCGGCGATGCTATTGCGCTGGTCGAGGTCGACGGTGCGGTGCCGGCGGACCTACTTGGCAAGGTGCAGTCGCTGCCGCAGGTGAAGCAGGCCAAGGCGCTGACCTTCTAAGAAGGCGCTGACGTTTTAAACGTTGTTTGAGTGGCTCTCGTGTCCGGGACGTGCCGGGCATGACGAGGGAAGATACCGCTCAAGCACAGCCAAATTCCGATCTGCGGAACATGACGCCGTCTCCGGCCCCGGGGGCGGCGTTTGCCGTTCCGGGACGTCTGGTATTCCTGTTGCAACGCCCAAAATATGTGTACGAAGGCGTCAAGACGCGCCACTATCCGGCGATCTCAGAGGGAGAAAACAATGCGTGAAGCCGTAATCGTTTCCTACGCGCGCACTGGCCTGGCGAAGTCCGGCCGTGGCGGATTCAACATCACCCCGCCGATGTCGCTGGCAGGGCATGCCATCAAGCACGCGGTCGAGCGCGCCGGCGTCGACAAGGACTATGTCGAGGATTGCTACCTCGGCAATTGCGCGCATGGCGCGCCGAACATCGGTCGTCAGGCGGCGCTGCTCGCCGGCCTGCCGAAGTCGACCGCGGGCGTCTCGGTGAACCGCTTCTGTTCGTCGGGCCTGCAGACCATCGCGATGGCCGCCAACTCGATCCGTTCCGACGGCTCCGATTGCATCGTCGCCGGCGGCGTCGAGAGCATCTCGATTCCCGGCGGCGGCTCGCCCAAGGAATCGATCGATCCGGACCTGCTCAAGACCGCGCCCGACATCTTCATGGCGATGATCGACACCGCCGACATCGTCGCCGAGCGCTACAAGCTCAGCCGCGAATACCAGGACGAGTATTCGCTGGAGTCGCAGCGCCGCATGGCGGCCGCGCAGCAGGCCAACAAGTTCAAGGACGAAATCGTCCCGATGAAGACCAAGATGAAGGTGGTCGACAAGGCGACCAAGGCCGAGTCGATCGTCGACTACGTGGTCGATCGCGACGAGTGCAACCGCCCCGAAACCACGCTGGAAGGCCTTGCCAAGCTCGAGCCGGTCAAGGGCCCGGGCAAGTTCGTCACTGCCGGCAATGCCAGCCAGCTGTCCGACGGCGCCGCTGCGGTGGTGCTGATGGAAGCCAAGGACGCCGAGAAGCGCGGCCTCAACCCGCTCGGCCGCTTCGTGGCCTGGGCCTCGGCCGGCTGCGAGCCCGACGAGATGGGCATCGGCCCGGTGTTCGCCGTGCCGAAGCTCTTGAAGCGCCACGGCCTGAAGGTCGAGGACATCGATCTCTGGGAGCTCAACGAGGCCTTCGCCAGCCAGTGCCTCTATTCGCGCGACCAGCTTGGCATCGATCCCGAGAAGTACAACGTCAACGGCGGCTCGATCGCGATCGGCCATCCCTTCGGCATGACCGGCGCCCGGCTCACCGGCCATCTGCTGCAGGAAGGCCGTCGCCGCAAGGCCAAGTGGGGCGTCGTGACCATGTGCATCGGCGGTGGTCAGGGCGGCGCAGGCCTGTTCGAGATCTACAGCTAAGCGCGATCGATCCTGATCGTGTCAGAACGAGCGGCCCGGCGGTAACGCCGGGCCGCTTTCGTTTGAAGCCGATTATGTTGCCGGCAAATCCGTCGCGCGTTCGCCGAACTCGAGTGCGGCAATCACCTCGAGCGTCTGCCTGAGATCGGCGGCCTGTTTCGCGCCGAAGGCGGTCTCGAAGCGCTCCTGCGCCTCGCGCCAGGCGGCCTGCGACTCGTCAAGCCGGGTTTCGCCGCGTTTGGTCAACCGAACCAGGCGGCTGCGCCGGTCATTCTTGTCGACGGTGATGGTCAAAAGGCCGTCGCGCTGCAGCGGCTTGAGGTTGTGGTTGAGCGCGGTACGGTCGAGCACCAGCGCGGCGGCCAGCTCGCCAATCGTCGGCGCGCCCGAACGTCTGATGTGGACCAGAATGGCGCGTTGCGTGCCGCGCAGGCCGGATGTCGCCAGGACCTGGTCGTAAAGCTGCGACACGCGCCGCGTCGCCTTGCGCAACACCGTGAGATTGCACCGGCTGGGTTCCGTTTTCACCATCGCTGCCTCCAAACTAGGCTTGACAGATACATGCATATGCACCTAATGGCAATAGATGCATATGCACATATTTGGAGAGTGTGATGTCGGAGATCGAGGCGGAGACGATCGGGCTGGCTATCGGAACTGACGCGCGGCCGCCGTCCCGCGTCGCAACACCGCGCCAGGTGCTCGCGATCGTATCGGTGGGCATCTGCCTCGCCAACCTCGACCTGTTCATCGTCAATGTCGGGTTGCCGAACATCGCGCAGGAATTCCGCGGCGCCTCGCTCGAGGATTTGTCCTGGATCCTCAATGGCTATGCGATCGTCTATGCGGCGCTGCTGGTGTTTTTCGGCCGGCTCGCCGAACGCCATAGCCGCAATCTGAGCTTCCTGCTCGGCGTTGCGTTGTTCACGGCCGCGTCGGCGGCCTGTGCGCTCGCGCCCAACGTCGAATTGCTGGTCGTCGCCCGCATTGCGCAGGCCGCCGGCGCGGCATTGATGACCCCGACTTCGATCGGCCTGCTGCTGGCGTCGTTTCCACCCGACCAGCGCGCGGGTGCGGTGCGGACCTGGACGGCGATCGGCGGCCTTGCCGCCGCGCTCGGGCCGCTGGCGGGCGGCGTGCTCGTCACCTTCGACTGGCGCTGGATCTTCATCGTCAACGTCCCGATCGGCATTGTCGCACTGATCATCGGCTGGCTGAAACTGCCGGAAGTGCCCGGCCATGACGTGCCGCGTCCGAGTTCATGGGCGGCGCTGATGGTCACCTGCGGCATCGGTGCGCTGACCCTTGCGATCGTGAAGGCCAATGACTGGGGCTGGGGTTCGCGCGGCGTCGTGCTTGGCTTTGCCATCGCGGCCGTCTCGCTCGCGGCCTTTACGTGGCACTGCCTCAACTCGAAGAATCCCTTCGTCGATCCTGCGTTGTTCAAGGTGCGGCCGTTCACCGGGGCGACGTTTGTGATGGCGCCATACTCGGCGGCTTTCGGCGCAATGCTGCTGTCGGTGGCGCTGTGGGAGCAAACGGTGTGGGGCTGGTCGGCGCTGAAGACCGGCCTTGCGATCGCGCCGGGTCCACTGCTTGTCCCGTTCACCTCGCTGTTGTTCGCCCGCCGCCTGATCGCACAATTTGGCGCCGCGGCCGTCGTGTCCGCCGGGATCGCGTCGTTCGCGGGCGGTCTTGCGATCTGGGCAACGTTGCTTGGGGTTGACCCCGACATGCCTGCCTTTGTGGTCGGCATGTTGTTCACGGGCGTCGGCGTCGGGCTGACCTTTCCGACCCTGATGGGCGTCGGTGCCGGTTCGCTGCCGCCGTCGTCGTTCGCAACTGGCTCCGGTGTCATCAACATGATCCGGCAGGCCGCGCTGGCGATCGGCGTCGCGATCTTTGTCGCGATCCTGGCAACGCCGGCCTCGATGAGTGAGCGGATCGCGGCGTTTCATCGCGGCTGGTGGATCATGATCGCCATCACGATTGCCGGCTTCGTACCGAATTACCTGTTCATCCGGCGCAGGGCAGACCGCTAGCGGGTCAAAGCCATCGCCGCGCCATCCGGCAGCCGCGAGCGCGCCATCGTCGTGCCGCAGCGAAACCTCAATCGAACCAGTCCTTTCCTCGCTGCGTCTCACCACGAGAAACGGCACGCCTTCGAGCCGGGCGTGCCGTCGGTCTCGCGCGATGCGATGTTTCCCGGAGGGATGTGATGCGAAAGATTACGAATTGTCTTGTGACCACCAGCCTGGTGCTGGTGGGTGCGCTGGTTGCCGGGCCGCTCCACGCGGCCAATCTCGACGCGGCGTCGCAGGTCGACGCCGTCACCGTCTATCCCGATGGCGCGAGCGTCACCCGCGTCATCACGCTGGATCTGCCCGCCGGCGACAATACGCTGGTCGCGAAGGATTTCCCGATGGGCCTCGATCCGTCTTCGCTCCGCGTGGAGGGCGAGGCGGGCGGCAGGCTGACGATCGGCGCCATCGACGCGCGGCCGCCGCGCCCGGTGGAGCCGGCGAACCTGCCCGAGATCGACAAGCGGATCGAGGCGCTGCGGGATCAGCGCGAGGATCTGCAGGGGATCATCGCCTCGGCCGAGGCGCGCCGGAAATTCGCCGAGCACTTCGCCGAGGCCTCGCCGGTCGGGATCGGCGAGAAGGGCGAGGCGCGTCCGGTCAGCGAGTGGCGCGCCGCGTTCTCAGCGGTCGGGGACGAAGTCGCGACCGCCGACACCGCGATCCGCGACGCCGCGCGCAAGCAGCGCGACATCGATCGCGAGATCGCGCGCCTTGAAGCCGATCGCGCTGCCAAGCCGCCGAGCAAGCTCGAGGTGCGGATCGAACTGGCCTCCGCGGCCGCGACCCGTGCGACATTGCGGGTGACTTATGCGGTGCGCAACGCCCGCTGGATGCCGATCTACGACGCCCGTCTCGACACCGGCACCAAGGATCGTAAGCCGGCGATCGAACTGGTGCGCCGCGCCGAGATCACCCAGGCGACCGGCGAGGACTGGTCGAACGTCGCGCTCGCCGTCTCCACCGTGCGTGTCGCCCGCGGCGGCAATGCGCCCGACCTCAATTCGTTGATCGTGCGATATCCGCTGCCGCCGCGACCGCTGGCCGCCGGCAGAGCTTTCGACAGCGTGCAACAGCCCTCGGCGCTGATGCCCGCACCGGCTGCGCCCCCGATGGAGCAGCATCTGTTTAAGAAGGCCGAGGAGCAGGAAGCTGCTGCCGAGGTCAGCGCGTTCCAGGCCGCCTTCAAGATTCCCGGCCGCGTCAGCGTCGCCGCCAATGAGGGCACCAAGAGCCTGCGCATCTCGACGGCGACGATTGCCCCCGATCTCGCAATCCGCGCCGTGCCCGTGATCGATCCGACCGCGTTCCTGGAGGCGAGCTTCGTGCAGGCCGACGACGCGCCGCTGCTGCCGGGGCAGGTCTCGATCTACCGCGACGGCATCTTTGTCGGCCGCAGCCGGATGGCCACCGCGGCCAAGGACGAGACCGTGCGGCTCGGCTTCGGCGCCGACGACAAGGTCAAGATCGAGCGCACCGTGGTGAAGCGCAATGAGGGCTCCGCCGGCCTGATCGTGACGACGTCGAAGACCGACGAGCGCGCCTTCAAGACCACGGTGCGCAACGGCCACGACTTCCCGATCAAGGTCGCGATGCAGGATCAGCTCCCGGTCAGCGAGAACGACGATATCGTGGTCGAGATGCTGCCGTCGTCGACGCCTGCGACGACGACCAACCTGCGCGACAAGCGCGGCGTGCTGGAATGGGCGTTCGAGGCCAAGGCGGGTGAAGTCCGTGACATCAATTTCGCCTGGCGGATGCGCTGGCCGAAGGACAAGGGCGTCGTGATGGTGCCGGCGGGCTGATCTGCACCGGTAGCCGATGACAATTCTCCCGATCTCGGGCAACATTTTGCCAATGGCAAAAAGCCTGAGATCGGGAGGATCCATGAGCTATCAGCACATCATCGTCGATGATCCGCGTCCGCGCGTCCGCCGCATCACGCTGAACCGGCCCGAGAAGCGCAATGCGCTGAACAACCGCCTGCGCGGCGAGATCTTCGAGGTGCTGGAGCAGGCCGATCGCGATCCCGATATTTCGATCTCGATCCTGCGTGGCGCGGGTCCGTGCTTCTCGGCGGGCTATGATCTCTCCGCCGACAACCGCGTCGATCAGCCCTATCATTCGGCATCCGGTCCCGGCCAATGGTCGCGCCATGTCGTCGAGGGCTGGTTCTCGATCTGGGATCTCGCCAAGCCCGTGATCGCGCAGGTGCACGGCTATTGCCTCGCCGGCGGCACCGAGCTCGCGACCGCCTGCGATGTGGTCTATGTCGCCGATGATGCCCAGATCGGCTATCCGCCGGTGCGGCTGATGAGCCCGCCCGACATGCAGTATCACCCCTGGCTGGTCGGCATGCGCCGCGCCATGGAATTGATGCTGACGGGCGACGCGATGTCCGGCCGCGAGGCCGCCGAGTGGGGCTATGCGACCCGCTCGTTCCCGCTCGCCGAGCTCGAGAGCAAGACGCTCGATTTCGCCGAGCGCGCGGCAAAAGTGCCGGTCGAGCTGCAGCAGCTCAACAAGCGCTCAGTGCATCGCGCGATGGAGATCATGGGCGCCCGCGCCGCGATGCGCGCCGGCACCGAGATCCAGGCGCTGGCCTTCACGACCGAGGCGAGCAAGGCCTACATGGCCGGCTTCCGTCGTGACGGCGCCAGTGTGAAGACCCAGCTCGATCAGCGCGACACGACGTTCGGGGATTATCGGACCAAGAAGGAGTGACGGCTTTGGCGAATGCGGGCTAGAAGCCGGCGTCCTCCTCCAGCCATTGCTGATTGTCCCAGCGCGCGCGGCGGCCGACGACATATTCGCGAACGTCGTCCATGAAGCGCACTTTGCTGGCGAGTGCTCCGATGAAAGCCGCCAGCGCCGCGATCCAGGGCCATAGATGCATCAGCAACGTGGCGGGTATCTGATTGGCGAACCCCGCCTGCAGCGCGCCGGTGACCAGATAAGCCAACGCGCCCCACGCAACGGCCAAAATCGTCGCGACGATCTCATAGCTGTTTTGGTGAAATCTCACCAACCGTCGCATCAAGGCCAAGTAGGCAAGGTAGACGATCGCGCCGAGAAGCAAGGCGACGATTGGAGGCGGAAGCCCCCAGCTCTGGTCCCAGCTCAGATACGCAACGAAGCCCGCGGCGATCAACGCTTCGATGTAGGTCAGGCTGGATTTTTCTCGCATGATTTGCCCCAGGCGATTCACGTACCGGCCGAGGCTATCATCATTGAGCGCTTCGGTAGAGGGGCAATTGCAGAACAACCTTTGGAATGGGCTGGTTTCCGCAAATTCGCTGTCATGCCCCGCCTTGAGCGGGGCATCCAGTACGCCGCGGCTTATCCGTTGAACCCGAACGTCTCTGGAATACTGGGTCGCCCGGTCGAGCCGGGCGACGACACTGTTGTTGACGACAAGCGCAGCCGCCTCACTTCGCTTTCAGGAAGTCGCCGACTTCGAGCAGCACGAACTCGTCGTCATCGGCCTTGTTCGGATCGCGGCTCGAGGAGAACGGCAGGTTGTTGTCGTTGCCGACGATGATGTGGGTCTCGTCGACCCGGTCGACGTTCTCGATGGTGAAGAACGGGAAGGTGTAGACACCGTCGTTGAGCGGCTTGCGGGCCTTCTTGTTCGGATCGCGGATCTTCATCAGGTCGATATAGGCGATCTTGCGCACCGGCTTGCCGACATTGGCGTCCGACAGCTCGATCTTGTAGACCCGCTTGAACTTGGCGAGGTCAGG
>DASVOL010000510.1:0-13139 GCA_036383375.1 Bradyrhizobium sp.
GAGGCCGACGCCTTCGCCCGCTGGGCCGGCAAGCATCTGCCGACCGAGATGGAATGGGAGGTCGCGGCCCGCGCCGGCCTGCTCAACGACGCCTATGGCATCGTCTGGCAATGGACCCGCAGCGCCTATTCGCCCTACCCCGGCTACCGCACGATCGAAGGCGCGCTCGGCGAATACAACGGCAAGTTCATGGTCAACCAGCTCGTGCTGCGCGGCTCGTCGCTGGCGACGCCGGCCGGTCACAGCCGTGTCAGCTACCGCAACTTCTTCTATCCGCACCATCGCTGGCAATTCACGGGGTTACGCCTCGCCGACTATGCCTGAATAGTCCTGTCGACATCGATGACGCGTCGGTAAGCGCGTTCGGGAGAGTATCATGAATGTGCATGCCGCCGCTTTGGCCAAAGCGTATCCGTTCGACGAAGCGACCTCGGCGTTTGCCGGCGATGTGATCGGCGATCTCGCCCGTCACCCGAAACGGCTGTCGCCGAAATATTTCTACGACGCCACCGGCTCGGAGCTGTTCGAGCAGATCACGGTGCTGCCGGAATATTATCCGACGCGCACCGAGCTCGGCATCCTGCGCGACCGCGGCAGCGAGATCGCCGCGATCATTCCCGACGGCGCGGCGCTGGTCGAGTTCGGCGCCGGCGCGACCACCAAGGTGCGCCGCTTGCTCGAGACCAGCGAATTCGCCGCCTATGTGCCGGTCGATATCTCCGGCGATTTCCTCAAGGCCCAGGCCGATGGCCTGCGCCGGGATTTCCCGGGTCTTGGCATCTATCCGGTCGCGGCCGATTTCACCACGCCGTTCACGCTGCCCGAGGCGGTCGCTGAGATGCCGAAGGTCGGCTTCTTCCCGGGCTCGACGCTCGGCAATTTCGAGCCGAGCGAGGCCTTGGCGTTCCTGCGCAGCGCGCGCAAGATCCTCGGCCACGGCGCGCAGATGATCATCGGCGTCGACCTCGAGAAGGACGAGCGCGTGCTGTACGACGCCTATAACGACGCGGCCGGCGTCACCGCGCGCTTCAACCTCAATGTGCTGGTTCGCATCAACCGCGAGCTCGGCGGCAATTTCGACCTGTCGGGATTCACCCACCGCTCGATCTACAACCGCGACCGCCACCGCATCGAGATGCACCTGATCAGCCGCAAGGCGCAGACCGTGCGCATCCTCGGCAACACCTTCGCGTTCCGTCCCGGCGAGAGCATCCACACCGAGAACAGCTACAAATACTCGCTCGAGCGGTTCACCGCGCTCGCCCGCAGCGCGGGCTGGACGGTGCGCGACAGCTGGACCGATACGGACAGCATGTTCTCGGTGCATGCGCTGGTCGCGGACTAGCTCGGAACAGAAGCGAGGATGGGGCAACGATCATGGGCAGGCGCGCGCTGCAGATCGCGACAGCCCTGCTCGCCCTCGTTCCGATCCTGACCGGCATCATCACCATGCTCGGCGTGAGTGACCCGCTCTACGCCTCGTCGAGCGTTCCGGCGCTGCCGGTGCTCGACAGCAATCTGCGCTTCTTCGGCGGGGTCTGGCTCGGTCTCGGCCTCGCTCTACTCTGGCTGGTGCCGCGCATCGAAAGCGAGAGCGTGCTGTTCCGCGTGGTCTGGGGCGGCATCTTCCTCGGCGGCATCGGCCGGCTGCTCTCGATGGCGATGGTCGGCGCTCCGCCGCTTCCCTTCGTGGGATTCACTGCACTCGAGGTGATCGGCGCGCCGCTTTTCGTCTATTGGCAGCACCGTGTGGCCACGGCGGGTCGGAGATAGCGGCCCGCGCTATTCTTCCTCCCCGCTCGACCGCAGCGAGATCGATTCCCACGCCGCGACCACAATCATGATCGCGGTGGTGACGATCGAGAGCACCAGCGGCGACATCTCGCGGGCGAAATAAGCCGTGATCGCCAGCGCGACGAGACCGACGCCGTGCGAGAGCTGCAGGAAGTTGCGGATCACGAATTTGAACAGGATGGTCCCGACCAGGAACAGCGCGGGCCCACCGAGCGAGCTCACGATGGTCTTCAGGTCGGAATGGCCGCCGGGATG
Source organism: Bradyrhizobium sp. (assembly GCA_036383375.1). GTDB lineage: Bacteria > Pseudomonadota > Alphaproteobacteria > Rhizobiales > Xanthobacteraceae > Bradyrhizobium. Next base: position 2,050 of record DASVOL010000510.1, read on the forward strand.
CTTCAGCACCAGCTCGTCGGCAACCGCGGTGAGGATGATGCCGCCGACGATCGGCATGTGCAGATAGGTGTAGGCGATCCGCGCCACGCGGCCGGATTCCTCGGACTTGGAGATCATGTCCGCGCCGGCCTCGGCGCCCTTGTGGAAATAGATCCACCACATCGCGATGCTGCCGATCAGCGCCGAGATGAATGCGGCGACGTTCTCCGGCGTCCAGGTCAGCTCGGCAAAGGTCGCGCCGTCGACCACGATGGCCTCGCCGAGCGCGATGATGATGAACCCTGCACAGCGCTCAGCCATATGGCCGCCCTCGACCGACCAGGCCTCCATCGAGGAGAAGCCGAGCCCAGGGGTCCAGAACCGCAGGGCCGGCGCGACGTATTCGATGGCCAGCGCCGCGATCCACAGCCACATCCGCGTCTCGTGCTCGGCGAAGCCGCCGAGAATCCAGAGCACGGCCGAGCAGGACAGCCAGGTCAGGATACGGATCGCGTTGTGGCGGACTGCCGTTCGGCGCCGCGGCGTCGCCAGCAGCCAGAACGCGGTGCGACCAACCTGCATCGCCGCATAGGTCCCGGCAAACCACAGCCCGCGTCCCTCGAAGGCGGACGGGATCGAGGTCGACAGCAGCAGCCCGCCCAGCATCAGGACGAACAGCAGCAGGCGGACCGGCGTCAGGTCGGGATTGAGCCAATTGGTGACCCAGGTGGTGTAGACCCACACCCACCACACCGCGAGGAACAGCACCGTGACCTGCACCGCACCCAGCGGGGTGAAGTGGTGCAGCAGCGTGTGCGACAGCTGCGTGACGGCGAAGACGAAGACGAGGTCGAAGAACAGCTCGGCATTGGTGACACGGCTGTGCTGGTTCGGCACGATGACGCGAAACATCGCGCCGCGCGGATTATCTGCCATCGCTTGGGGCCCCCGCCCGGTTGCCGGGGACTAGCCTTCCGGCACGCCGGTCTGCAGGGCCAGCGCGTGCAACACGCCGCCCATCTGGCCCTTCAGCGACTGGTAGACGATCTGGTGCTGCTGAACGCGGGACTTGCCGCGGAATGACTCGGAAACGACAGTGGCCGCGTAGTGGTCGCCGTCGCCGGCCAGATCACGGATCGTCACCTCGGCATCAGGGATCGCTGCCTTGATCATCGATTCGATATCACGGGCGTCCATCGGCATCCCAGTCCACCTCCGTCAGGTCATTCGAATCAGGGCCGATTCGGCCAGGAAAACTAAGAAGAAACCTAAGCTAAAACCTAGCCCTTGAGGTCTTCTAGGTCATCCCGGGGCACACTATATTCCCATTCCCAGCGATTTAAACCTGCATCAATCGGTCACAAGCCATCACGCCGAAATGACCAGAAGAGGCGCAGAATCATGAAGCTCCCCGGCCCCGACCATCCGATCACGATCACGCCCAATGCCAAGCGTGTCCGCGTCACCGCCGACGGCGTCGTCATTGCCGAGACCACCCATGCGCTGACCCTGAAGGAAGCGAGCTATCCGGCCGTGCAATACGTTCCCCGGCAGGACGCCAACATGGAGCTGTTGACCCGCACCGAGCGGACCACGCATTGCCCCTACAAGGGGAATGCGAACTACTTCAGCATCAAAGCCAACGGCAAGACGCTGGACAATGCGATCTGGACCTATGAGGCGCCCTTTCCGGCCATGACCGAGATCGCCGGCCACCTCGCCTTCTATCCGGACAAGGTGAAGATCGAGGAAGTCGCCTAGACCACCGCGCGCGCCGGGCCTCGCCCGGCCGTTTCGGCTTGTGCCCACCCAGCCTGAAGAAACGGAAATGCCCGGGCCAGGCCCGGGCATGACGACGGGAGTGTTCGGCCGAATCGCCGCTAGACCCTGAAGATCGTGAGTCCAAGGATCAGCAGCACCAGGAAGATCACGACGAACACGTAGAACAGGAAGCGCGCAATGTCGGCGGAGGCGGCGGAAATGCCGGTGAAGCCGAGCAGGCCCGCGATGATCGAGACGACGAGGAAGATCAACGCCCATTTCAGCAGTGTCATTGCTTGCTCCACAAACCGCGCGCGCTTAGCGCGTTCGCCCGACAACGCCCGCCACCGACCCCGGTTCCAGAACGAAACAGATCGACTGAAATGACCGACCTCGACACCACGGAATCGGGACGATTGGGCCTTGCTGAATCGGGTTCCCGATTGCAACATCCGGCTGCAGACCCGGCTGGGGGCACCATGAAATCGATTGCTCACGCGGCTCCGGCCGTCGACGTTCAGGCAGCACCGAAGCTCCACAAGCGCAACGTGGCCCTCGACCGTGCGCGCACCTTCCTGACGCTGGTCGTGCTGCTGCATCACGCGGTGATCCCCTTCACCCATTTCGGGCACACCGACCCGACGTCCTGGATCGGCTTCGACTGCGTGGTGCTCGCCACCGACAGCTTCTTCATGGCGATGTTCTTCTTCCTGTCGGGGCTGTTCGTGTGGCCCGGACTCGGCCACAAGCCGTGGCTGATCTTCCTGCGCGACCGGCTGCTGCGGCTCGGCCTGCCCTTCGTGATCTGCGCGTTCACGGTGATTCCGATCGCCTATTACGCGATCGCGCTGCGTGCGACGCCGGATCTGACCTTCTCGGAATTCTGGTGGAAGACCATGATCTACGGGCCCTGGCCGAGCGGCCCGATCTGGTTCGTCTGGGTCCTGATGACCTTCGATGTGACGGCAAGCGTGCTGTACCGGGTGTCGTCGCGCCTGCTCGAGCCGATCAACCGGCTGTCGATCAAGGGATTTCAACGTCCCTCGAAATTCTGGCTGTTCCTCGTGGTCGTCAGTGCCGCCGCCTATCTGCCGATGCTGGTGCATTACGGCCAGAACTACTGGTTCGAGCTCGGACCGTTCTCGGTGCAGGCGAGCCGGGTGCTGCTGTATGCGTCCTATTTCTTCATCGGTGCGGGGATCGGGGCGGCCAACCTCGAGGGCGGGCTGCTCAGTGCAAACGGAAGGCTGACCGAGCGGCGCTGGTTCTGGACCGGCATCACGCTGATCCCCTACTGCTTGATGTGGGTGATGATCTACATCAAGCGCGGGGTCATCGGTAACCCCGATCCGCTGCCGGGCTGGTATCTCGCATCCTACGGCACCTTCTACGTGCTGTTCAGCGCCTCGATCCTGTTCGCGATCCTGGCCTACTTCCTGCAATCGAAGGCACCGGGACCGACGCTGCTCGACCGCATGCAGGGCGACGCCTATGGCATGTTCCTCGTGCACTATCCGATCGTGCTATGGCTGCAATACTGGCTGTTCGACATGGAGTTGCCGGCGATCGCCAAGGCCGCGATCGCGTTCCTCGCCACCGTGGCGTTGAGCTGGGGCGCCACCGCCGTACTGCGCAAGATTCCGGGCTCGAAATACGTGCTTTAGTGCGATGAAGCCGTAGGCCGTACGATGGGTAGAGCGCAGCGAAACCCATCAGCTTCGTGCCGTGCATAGAGATGGTGGGTTTCGCTGCGCTCTACCCACCCTACGCAGCGATCTCGTCCCTCGCCACGACGCTTTCCAGCCGCGGTGCGGCTGCGGCGCGGTGGTCGCGCGCGATCAAGATGTAGAAGGTCGGCAGCACGAATAGCGTGAACAGCGTGCCGATCAGCATCCCCATCACCACGACGATGCCGATGGCAAAGCGGCTGGCCGCGCCGGCGCCGTCGGCATAGAGCAGCGGCGCAAGGCCCGCGACCATCGCGGCCGTCGTCATCAGCACCGGCCGCATGCGCACCGCGGCGGCCTTCTGGATCGCGGCGACCCGGTCGAGCCCTTCATGATGCTGGATCTCGTTGGCGAAGCTCACCATCAGGATGCCGTGCTTGGAGATCAGCCCGATCAGGGTGACGAGGCCAATCTGGGTGTAGATGTTCAGCGTGGTGAAGCCGAAATACAGCGGCAGCAGCGCGCCGCAGACCGCGAGCGGCACCGTCACCATGATGACGAGCGGATCGCGGAAGCTTTCGAACTGCGCCGCCAGCACCAGGAAGATCACGATCAACGCCATGCCGAAGGTGACGATCAGGCGGTTGCCCTCCTGGACGTATTGCCTGCTGTCCGACAGCCAGTCGACGGTCATGCCCGGCGACAGCTTTTGCGCCTGCATGATCGCCACCGCCTGCCCCATGGTGACGCCGGGCTTCAGCACCGCCGAGATCGTCGCCGCATTCATCTGGTTGAACTGCGGCAGCCGGTTCGGCTCGGGCTTGACGTTGACCTTGATCACCGTCGACAGCGGGAACATCTGCCCCGAGCTCGAACGGACATTGAAGTTCCCAAGATTGTCCGGCGTGACCCGGTCGGCCTGCCGCACCTGCGGGATCACCTCGTAGGAGCGCTCGAAGAAGTTGAAGCGGTTGACGTAGTTCTCGCCGACCAGTACGGCGAGCGTATCGGCGATGGTCTGCATGCTGACGCCGGCCTCGGCCGCCTTGGCATGATCGATCGTGATCCGCGCGGTCGGACTGTCGAACGCGAGATCGCTGTCGACGAAGACGAACAGCCCACTCTTCCAGGCTGCACCCTTCAGCGTCTCGACCTCCTGATAGATGGTTGAGAAATCGCCGGCCGAGCGCACCACCATCTGGAACGGCAGGCCGCCGGTCGCGGCCGGCAACGCAGCGGGCTGGAACGGCGTCACGCTGGCGCCGAGCACGCCATAGGACATGCCGTAGAGCTGATTCTGGATGTCGTTGGCCGAGCGCTTGCGCTTGTCCCAATCGGTCAGCGTGATGCCGCCGAAGGCATGGTTCTGGCCGTCGGTGCCGTTGATGACCCAGCTCGCGTGATATTCCGGGAACGAGCGAAACAGCTGCTCGACCTGGTCGGTGTAGCGCGTGGTGTAGTCGACGCTGGCATATTGCGGCGCCCTGAGCACGGTGAACACATAGCCCTGGTCCTCGGACGGCGCGAGCTCGCGCTGGCTGCCGAGAAACAGCACCACGATCGCCGCCAGCACGCTGACCGCGACCACGAGCACCGCGGCGCGCATCTTGAGCGTCGCAGCCAACAGCCGGCCGTAGCCGCGCGACAATTTCGAGAACTGGTGCTCGACGAAGCGGGCAAACCGGCCGTGCGAGGTGGCTTCGCCCAGCAATTGCGCGCTCATCATCGGCGACAAGGTCAGCGCGATGACGCCCGAGACCACCACCGAGCCTGCCAGCGTGAAGGCGAATTCGCGGAACAGGCTGCCGGTCAGGCCGCCCATCAGGCCGATCGGGGCATAGACCGCGGCCAGCGTGATCGTCATCGCGATCACCGGGCCGACGATCTCCCGCGCGCCGATCAGGGCCGCGTCGGCGGGGCTCAGGCCCTCCTCGATGTGGCGATGGATATTCTCCACGACGACGATGGCATCATCCACCACGAGCCCGATCGCCAGCACCATCGCCAGCAGGGTCAGCAAATTGATGGAGAAGCCGAGCGCCAGCATCATCGCGGCGGTGCCGACCAGCGACAGCGGCACGGTGACGACCGGGATCAGCACCGAACGGAACGATCCGAGGAACAGCAGGATCACCACCACGACGATCGCGATCGCCTCGGCCAGCGCGTGCTGCACCTCCGATATCGAAGCCTTGACGAAGTGCACGATGTTGAAGACGTCGGCGACCTCTAATCCGGGCGGCGCGACGCGGTTGAGGTCTTCGATCACCCTGGCGGTGGCGGCGACGATCTCCAGCGGGTTGCCGTCGGGCGTCGGCTGCACCGCGATATAGACGGTGGGCCGGCCGGTGTCGCGCGCGTTGGAATCGTAGTTCTCGCCGCCGATCTCGAGCGTCGCGACTTCACCGAGCCGCACCAGACCCCCGCCGCCGGCGCCGGTCTTGATCACCATCTTGCGGAAATCGTCGAGATTGCGCAGGTCGGTCGCCGCGGTGATGTTGGTCACCGTCATCTCGCCGCGCAGCCGTCCGGGCGCCGCCTGCACATTGTTGGAGCGCAACGCAGCGGAAATATCCGCCGCGGTCAGGCCGCGCGCTGCGAGCTTGAACGGATCGATCCACACCCGCATCGCCAGCGACGATCCGCCCGACGTGTCGGCCGAGGCGACGCCTGGCACCGAGGTCAACAGCGGCTGCGCCACGCGGGTGGCGAAGTCGGTGATCTGCGCCGGCGTCAGCGTGTCGCTGGTGAAGGCGATGTACTGCACCGCCGATGCGCCGTCGGTAATCTTGGTGATGACAGGATCGAACACGCCGGCCGGCATGCGGTACTTGACCTGCTGCACCTTGGCGAGGACCTCGGTCATGGCGCGGTCGGCATTGGCGTTGAGCACCAGCTTGGCCTTGATCTGGCTGAGGCCCAGCGTCGAGTTCGAGGTCATGTACTCGATGCCGTTGGCGGTCGCGATCGATTGCGCGATCACCGAGGTGACGAAGCCCTGCATGACGTCCTGGGTCGCGCCGGGAAACGACACGTCGACCTGGATCGTGGCGCTCTCCATGCTGGGATATTGCCGCACCGGCAGCGAGACCATCGCCGCCGTGCCGATCAGGAGGATCAGCAGGCTGACGACCGTCGCCAGGATTGGCCGGCGGATGAAGATGTCGGTGAAATGCATGATGCCTGCCTTAGACCATCGCACTCAGGCGTGAGCGTCGAGGTAGTTCAGTTCTTTTTTGAGCATGATCTCTCCGGAAAACCGCTTCGCACTTTTCCGGATCAGGCTTACCGCCCCTTCTCCGGCGTCTCCGCCATGGTCATCTGGACGGCGGCACCCGGCATGACGCGAAGCTGGCCCGCGGTCACGATGTGATCGCCGGGCGAGAGCCCGTGCTCCACTACGACGCGCTCGCCGATGCGCTGCCCGGTCCTGACCGCGACGCCGACCGCCTTGTTGTCGCGCACCACCAGCACGCTCTCACCAGACGCGCTGGTCTGGATCGCGGTGACGGGCACCACGATCGCGTCGAGCTGCGGCGGCAGCACGACGTTCACCATCACGAAGAGCCCAGGCCGCAGCAGCCGGTCGGGATTGCTGAATAGAGCCTGCACAAGGACATTGCGGGTATCCTCGGCGACCTGCGGTTCGATGGCGTTGATCTTGGCCTCGAACACCCGATCGGGGAAAGCATCGGTACGGATCGTCACCGCGCCTCCCACCTTCAGATTTGACAGGCGCTGCTGCGGAACGGTGAAATTGGCATAGAGCTGGTCGAGCGCGGTCAGCGTGGCGAGCGCATCGCCGGCATTGACGTATTGACCGAGGTTGACCTTGCGCAGGCCGATCTGGCCGGCGAACGGTGCGCGGATCGTCGTCTGCGCGATCTGCGCATCGAGCTGCTCGACCGAGGCGTCGGCCTGCTTCAGGTCTTCCTGCCGCTGCTGCAACGTCTCCTGGGTCACGAAGCCGGACGGCGCCAGGCCCTGCGAACGCTTCTCCTGCAATTGCGCAAAGCGTCCCTTGGAAACCGCCACCGCGCGCGCGGCGCGCAGCGGCGCGTCATAGAGCTGAACCAGCGCTGCGCCCTCGGCGACATCGGTGCCGGCATCGAAATTAATCGCGGTGACGCGGCCGGCCACTTCCGGCGCCAGAATCACCTGCCGCACTGCCTGCAACGAACCGATCGCCTCGATCGCGCGCGGCAAGGTTTCGGTCCGCACCACCATGGCCGCCACCGGCGTCGGCGGGGCCTCGATCGTGGCCTTGGCGGACGCACTGGAGCCGCCGGCGCGCCAGGCGACCAACGCGGCCGCGGCACAGATCAGCAATATGAGGGTGATGCCGAACGGCTTGGGGCGAAGCCCGAGCCAGCGGCGCGACGAGGATGATACGGATGGCATTACGCTTCCAAGAACGAACCCCGGCATCTCGGCCGGAAGCTTGCCCCTGAAAGCCCGCAACTGTTATAGAACCTCAAGTATGGTTGAGGTCAAGGCTCGCAGCTTGCAGGACTTCTAATCCGGGATCTCGAGGCAAATGGCGCTTCCACAAGAGCTTTCAGTCGGCGAAGTGGCGCAGCGCAGCGGCCTCGCCGTCTCCACCCTTCACTTCTACGAAAGCAAGGGGCTGATCGCGAGCCGACGCACCAGCGGCAACCAGCGCCGCTACATGCGCGGCGTGCTGCGCCGCATCGCGGTGATCAGGATCGCGCAGCGCGCCGGAATTCCGCTGGAAGAGATCAGGCAGACCTTCGCCGCGATACCGCTCGATCGCGCCCCGACCATGCGCGAATGGGAGCGTGCGATGCGTGCCTGGACCGCGGCACTGCAGCAGCGCATCAGCGATCTCACCGACCTCCGCGACAAGCTGTTCAGCTGCATCGGCTGCGGCTGCCTGTCGGTCACCGATTGCCCGCTGCGCAATGGCGACGACAGGCTCGGCGCCGAGGGCTCGGGCCCCCGCATCCTGATCACGGCGGCCGAACGGCGGCAGCGCCGGGGGCGGCAGGCTTGAGCCCGTCGCCAACAAGTTGCGCACAACCTGCCATTGGTCACATGTGGCCACGTGATTCTCAGCTATGCTGGCCGGACTGCTTGACCTCAAGGAGCGTCCTCAGATGAACGACCCTCAAGTTGGATGGATCGCCGCAATCATCGTCGGCGGATTGGCCGGCTGGCTCGCCGAGATGTTCATGAAGACCGGAACCGGCATCTTCATGAATATCATCCTCGGCATCGTCGGCGCCGCGCTGGCGAACTGGCTGTTGGGTCTGCTCGGCGTATCGCTCGGCGGAGGATGGATCAGCTATCTCGTCGCCGGCTTCATCGGCGCAGTGATTATCATCTTTGCCTGGCGTGCGGTCCGCGGCGCCACCTAGCGCTTGATCCGGTAGGATCGCGCCTGAACATAAAGCAATAGCGCGATGATGGGCTCATCGCGCTATTGAGATCTTGTTCGCTCGACGCTTGCAGCGCCTGATCCATCCGGATCAGGCGGCAGTGCCGTGCATGTAGTTCGGCAGCCAGTGCTCGAAGGCGCGGGACAGCGTTTCGATGGTCACAGGCGGCTCGCCGGCGACCGCAATCGCCTCGCCGCCGGTGGTGCCGATGCGCGCACAGGGCACGCCGGCACCCTTCATCTTGGCCAGCACGAGGCCGGCGTCGGCCGCAGGCACGGTGACGATGTAGCGGGCCTGATCCTCGCCGAACCAGTAGGCATGCGGCACGATCGAGGACGGCGCCGCCAGCAGCTGCGCGCCGATGCCGCTTGCGATCGCCATCTCGGCGAGCGCGATCAGGAGCCCGCCGTCGGACACGTCATGCACCGCACTCGCGGTGCCGGCGCGGATCATGCCGCGCACCACGTCGCCGTTGCGCTTCTCGGTGGCGAGATCGACCGGCGGCGGAGCGCCCTCCTCGCGGCCGCAGACATCGCGCAGGTACACCGACTGGCCGAGCCAGCCTTGCGTGTCGCCGACCAGCAGGATCGCCTCGCCCGCCGCCTTGAATGCCAGGGTCGCCGATTTGGTGAAGTCGTCGAGCACGCCGACGCCGCCGATCGAGGGCGTCGGAAGGATGCCGCGGCCGTTGGTCTCGTTGTAGAGCGAGACGTTGCCGGACACGACCGGGAAGTCGAGCGCGCGGCAGGCCTCCGAAATGCCCTTCAGGCAGCCGACGAATTGGCCCATGATCTCGGGCCGCTCCGGATTGCCGAAGTTGAGGTTGTCGGTGATCGCGAGCGGCCGGCCGCCGACCGCGGTGATGTTGCGCCAGGCTTCGGCCACCGCCTGCTTGCCGCCCTCGAACGGATCGGCCTCGCAATAGCGCGGCGTGACGTCGACGGTGAGCGCAAGCCCCTTCGGGCCGTCCTCGACGCGGACCACCGCGGCATCGCCGCCGGGGCGCTGCATGGTATTGCCCAGGATGACGTGGTCGTACTGCTCCCACACCCAGCGCTTCGAGCACAGTTCGGGCGTGCCGATCAGCTTGGTCAGCGCGTCCGCAAGGCCGAGCGGCGGCTTGACGTCCTGGCCGCGGACCACCGGCAGCGCGGTCGAGGCGACGTGCGGGCGGTCATAGACCGGCGCCTCGTCGCCGAGCTCCTTGATCGGCAGATCGGCCATCACGTCGCCGCCATGCTTGACGACGAAGCGCTTGCTCGGCGTGGTGTAGCCGACGATTGCGAAATCGAGCCCCCATTTGCGGAAGATCGCCTCGGCCTCTTTCTCCTTCTCGGGCTTGAGCACCATGAGCATGCGCTCCTGGCTCTCCGAGAGCATCATCTCGTAGGCGCTCATGCCGGTCTCGCGGGTCGGCACCGCATCGAGATCGAGATCGACGCCGAGGTCGCCCTTGGCGCCCATCTCGACCGCCGAGCAGGTTAGGCCGGCCGCGCCCATGTCCTGGATCGCGATCACGCAATCGGCTTCCATGATCTCGAGGCAGGCTTCGAGCAGCAGCTTCTCGGCGAAGGGATCGCCGACCTGCACGGTCGGGCGCTTCTCCTCGGAGGCGTCGTCGAATTCGGCCGAGGCCATCGAGGCGCCATGAATGCCGTCGCGGCCGGTCTTGGAGCCGAGATAGACGATCGGCATGTTCACGCCGGAGGCCGCCGCATAGAAGATCTTGTCGGCGTCGGCGAGGCCGACCGCCATCGCGTTGACCAGGATGTTGCCGTCATAGCGGGTGTGGAAGCGCACCTGGCCGCCGACCGTCGGCACGCCGAACGAATTGCCGTAGCCGCCGACACCCGCGACCACGCCGGACACCAGATGCCGGGTCTTGGGGTGCTCGGGCGCACCGAAGCTCAGCGCGTTCAGGCAGGCGATCGGCCGCGCGCCCATGGTGAAGACGTCGCGCAGGATGCCGCCGACGCCGGTGGTCGCGCCCTGGTAGGGCTCGATGTAGCTCGGGTGGTTGTGGCTCTCCATCTTGAAGACCACGGCCTGGCCGTCGCCGATATCGATCACGCCGGCATTCTCGCCGGGGCCCTGGATCACCCAGGGGGCCTTGGTCGGCAGCCCGCGCAGATGGATGCGCGACGACTTGTACGAGCAATGCTCGTTCCACATCGCCGAGAAGATGCCGAGCTCGGTGAAGGTCGGAACCCGCCCGATCAGCTTCAGGATGCGCTCGTACTCGTCCGGCTTCAGCCCGTGGGCGGCGACGAGTTCGGGGGTGATT
>DASVOL010000511.1:0-1565 GCA_036383375.1 Bradyrhizobium sp.
GCGGCGCAGGTCGCGGATGCGGCGTCCGACCGCGAGATCCATCGCCGGCTCGGCCGGCTTCTTCACGGGCTTTTTGGCCGCGCGGCGTGGCGTCACGGGCTTTGCTGCCGCGCCTTTGCGCATTCTCTTGCCGCCGCTCACGTCAGTCCGCTTCCTTCATGTGCATGAAAACCGCTTGCATTGGCCGCGGTTTCGTGACCACAATTTCATATTGGTGAAAATAGGCCAGAACGGCGTCGCCCGCAACATCTAGCTCGAAAAGCAGGGCGATGCGGCGCCGGGGCCAGCTTCGGGAGGTGTTGTGATGTCCTTTCAGCGTCTCGTTCAGGCCGCGGTCGCGGCGTTTGCCCTAGCCGTGAGCGCACCGTCAGGGGCGCAGCAGGTGCTCAAGGTCGGTTCGACGCCGACCGGCATCCCCTTCACCTTCCTCGACACCAAGACCAATTCGATCCAGGGCATCATGGTCGATCTCGCCACCGAGATCGGCAAGGACGCCGGCTTCTCCGTGCAGATCGAGCCGATGCAGTTCTCGGCACTGATCCCCTCGCTGACCGCGAACAAGATCGACATCATCGCGGCCGCGATGTTCGCCACCGCCGCGCGCAAGGAGGTGATCGACTTCTCCGAGCCGGTCTACACCTATGGCGAGGGCCTCGTGGTGCCGAAGGCCGACACCAAGGCTTACACCTCGCAGGAGGACCTGAAGGGCACCGTGGTCGGCGCCCAGGTCGGCACGGCGTTCGTCGACGCGCTGAAGAAGACCGGGCTGTTCAGTGAGGTCAAGGTCTACGACACCATTCCGGACATCCTGCGCGACGTGAATGCCGGCCGTCTCAAGGCCGGATTCGCCGACTATCCGATCCTCGCCTACAATCTGCAGCAGGGCAATTTCGCCGACGTCCGGCTGGTCGACGGCTACAAGCCCGTCACTGTCGGCACGGTCGCGATCGGCGTCCGCAAGAGCGACACCGAGCTGTTGGCCAAGATCAACGCCTCGCTGGCGAAGCTGAAAGCCAACGGCACGATCGCGAAGATCCTGGAGAAATGGGGCCAGAAGGCCAGCGCGTCCTGATGGTCTGCGTCCAAAGTGATCCGTCACCCTGAGGAGCGCGTAGCGCGTCTCGAAGGGTCGACGGCCACCAGCCGGGCCGATTCATCCTTCGAGGCTCGCTCCGCTCGCGCCTCAGGATGACGGGGCGTATTCGAGCACGTGACGGGACTGGATACGACTAACCGATGCAAAAATTCTTCCATGACGCCGTCGAGTTCGTGCCGATCCTGTTGCAGGGGGTCTGGCTGACCATCGTCGTCACGGTCGGCTCGCTGTTGCTGTCGACCGTGCTTGGGCTGGTGTGGGCCTTGATGCGGGTGTCCGGAATTCGCATCCTCACCGGCCTCAGCGCCGCGGTGATCAACGTGATCCGCGGCATCCCGATCATCGTGCTGCTGTTCTACATCTATTTCGTGATGCCCGATTTCGGCATCGCGCTGTCGGCGCTGCAGGCTGCGATCATCGGGCTCGGCATCGCCTATTCGGCCTATCAGGCGGAAAATTTCCGCGCCGG
>DASVOL010000512.1:0-4176 GCA_036383375.1 Bradyrhizobium sp.
GCCGTGCGCGAGTTCCGTCCTGCTGGGATTCGGATTGATCTTCAGAAACCCGACTGTGGCCATAATGAAGCCCGACATGCAGAACGCGCACTGGAAGCCCTGCTCGTCGACCACGCCCTGCTGCACCGGGTGCAGCTTCAGGTTGCCCGCGCCGTCGTCGCTCGCCAGACCTTCGATGGTGACGATCTTCTTCGTGCGGACCGTGTGCGTCAGCACCGAGCAGGCATAGTGCGGAACGTCATCGATCAACACGGTGCACGCGCCGCACTCCGCGCGATCGCAACCGAGCTTCGTGCCGGTGAGTCCGAGCTTGTACCGCAGCGTCTGCGCCAGCGGCGCCAGCTCCTCGCGGCTGTAGGCGCCCTTCACCTTGGTCTCGATGCCCTGCAGTGCATAGGTCGAGAACATGTCGTCGAAGGTCCAGGCGTGGCGGACCCCGGTGATGGTGCCATCAGGCGCGTAGATCAGCTCGCTTTTGGCAACAATCCAGACATGCGGATGAGCCTCGGCGGCCGCCGTGCCGAGCACGACAGACACAGCAAGCGCGAGCCAGCCGATCAGGCACTTCAGGGATTGCCGCACCTTCAGGCCGCCTCAGGCGTCTCGAGCAGGCCGCGACGGCGCAGCAGCGCGTCCGGCTCCGGCTCGCGGCCGCGGAACGCGACATAGGCCTCCTCGGGATCGCGCGAGCCGCCCGACGAATAGATGTCGTCATGCAGCCGCTTGGCGGTCGTCGGATCGAAGATGTCGCCGGCCTCCTCGAAGGCGCCGAACGCGTCGGCGTCCATCACCTCCGACCACATGTAGCTGTAATAGCCGGAGGCATAGTGATCGCCGGAGAAGATGTGGCCGAACTGGGTCGGCCGGTGCCGCAGCGAGATCTCGGCGGGCATGCCGATCTTCTCCAACTCCTTCTGCTCGAAGGCGCGGACGTCACGGCTCGCCGCCGCCGGCTGGGTGTGGAATTCGAGGTCGACCAGCGCCGAGGAGACGAACTCCACGGTGGCAAAGCCTTGGTTGAACTTGCGCGCGGCGAGGAAGCGCATGAGCAGATCGTCCGGCAGCGCCTCCCCGGTCTGGTAGTGGCGGGCGAAGCGCTGCAGCACCTCGGGCCGCTCCTGCCAGTGCTCGTAGAGCTGCGAGGGCAGCTCGACGAAATCGGTGAACACAGATGTCCCCGACAGCGACGGATAGGTCACGTCCGAGAGCATGCCGTGCAGGCCGTGGCCGAACTCGTGGAACAAGGTCCGCGCGTCGTCGGGCGACAGCAATGACGGCGCGCCATCGGCACCCTTGGCGAAGTTGCAGACATTGATGACCAGCGGCGCGACGTCGCCGTCGAGCTTCTGCTGGTCGCGCAGCGAGGTCATCCAGGCGCCGGAGCGCTTGGAAGGCCGTGCGAAGTAGTCGCCGTAGAACAGCGCCTTGTGCTGGCCGTCGCGGCCCTTGACCTCCCACACCCGCACATCCGGGTGCCAGACCGGCACGTCCTTGCGCTCCGCGAAGGTGACGCCGAACAGACGGGTGGCGCAGTCGAACGCGGCCTCGATCATGTGGTCGAGCACCAGATAGGGCTTGATCGCGGAATCGTCGAAATTGGCTTTGGCCTGGCGCAGCTTCTCGGCGTAGTAGCGCCAGTCCCAGGCCGCCAAGGTGAAATTGCCGCCCTCTTCGGTGATCAGCGCCTGCAGCGCATCGCGGTCGGCGAGCGCCCGCGCCCGCGCCGGCTTCCAGACCCGTTCCAGCAGGCCGCGCACCGCCTCCGGCGTCTTGGCCATGGAATCCTCGAGGCGGTAGGCGGCGTAGGTCGGGAAGCCCAGGATCTTCGCGGTCTCCTCGCGGAGCGCGAGGATCTCCACGATGGTCGCGTTGTTGTCGTTGGCGTTGCCGTTGTCGCCGCGGGCGGTGAAGGCCTTGTAGACCTTCTCGCGCAGGTCGCGCCGCGACGAGCTCTGCAGGAACGGCTCGACCGACGAGCGTGACAGCGTCACGATCGCCTTGCCGGGCTTGCCGCGCTCTTCCGCCGCAGCCTTGGCGGCCGCCACAAATGTGTCGGAGAGGCCGGCGCGATCGCCCTCGCCAAGCTCCATGGACCACTCCTGCTCGTCGCCGAGCAGATGGTGGCTGAACGAGGTACCGAGCTGGGCGAGGCGCTCGTTGATCGCCGCCATGCGGGCCTTGGCCGCGTCGTCGAGCCCGGCGCCGGAGCGGTGGAAGCGGGTGTAGGTGCGCTCCAGCAGCCGCATCTGCTCGCCGGTCAGGCCGAGCGAGGCGCGCTTCTCGTGCAGCATGGCGATGCGGCCAAACAGCACAGCGTTCATCATGATCGGATTCCAGTGTCGCGCCATCCGGGGCGAGACTTCCTTGTCGATCTCGAGGATCGCAGGGCTCGAATGCGCCGAGACCAGGTCGTAGAACACGGCGGAGACCTTCGACAGCAGCTTGCCGGAGCGCTCCAGCGCCGTGATGGTGTTGTCGAAGTCGGGCAGCGCCGGATCATGGGTAATCGCAGCCACTTCCGCCGAATGGTCGGCGAAGGCCTGCTCGAAGGCGGGGAGGAAATGCTCCGGCTTGATCTCGGCGAAGGGCGGCGTCTCGAGCGGCGTCTGCCATGCCTGCAGGAGGGGGTTGGCGTGAGCGTCTGCGCTGGTTTCTGACATCGAATATCCCGTTTTTCGCCTTGAAAATGCGGCCCAATCTATATCACGCGATACGGCATTTTTGGGCCTTTTGCGCTTGATAGATGGGCACTTTTCGGAGAGATTGCGCCCCCTGAACAGGACCTATTCCATGACCATGCAGCCCTCCACCGCAGGCACCAGCCGGATCCTCTGGCCGAGCGTCATCACCGTGATTTCGGCGGCCATCCTGATCGGCGCCGAAGTGTTCGGTGCGGCCTTCGCCGGCGGCTGGGCGCTCGCGATCGCGCTCGGGCTCGGTGATCTCGGCGCGCACATCCTGCAAGCCGTGCTGTTCGGCATCGGCGTCCTGATCATGATCGCCTTCATCCGCGCAGCTCAACGCATCGAGCCGTTCACGCGCCGCGCGTGAGCTGAAGCGATTCAAGAAAGCGCTGCGGCACAGGGCTTAAACGCACACGCTTCGTTAGTCATTCTTAACAGCCGTTCATCTTCAGCGCCTGCTGCGCGCGCGATCGCAAGCACGCGTTAGGGAAATTTGTCGCTATCGCAAAAAAATTCTTGCGAAGCGAATTCAAAAGACTTATTTCCTGCCTTGCCCAATTTCGCACGTGCCTGTGGTCGTGTGGCAGTCGGTAGGTATCCGGACAAGAGGCCGGACAGCCGCCAAGGGGTGGAAGAACCGAGGGTCGCTTACGTCCATCAGGACACGAGGCGGCCAGCCTCCCTCTCCAGGGATGCCGTTGAAGGTCTCACCACTCTTTGCAACCGTGACTGCCAGCCGGAGGCGAACCGGCGCACCCCGCTCTCAACGGGGGACGCGACTTAAAGCAACGACGGATCGGGCTTTTTTGGTCTCTACCGGCAGTCCAACGCCGGCGCGGGCTACTGAAAAGGCTTGTCCTTCATTGCCAGGTGTGCGGGCGGGAAACTCTCCCAACCAATCCACGGCAGCACAGTCTGGTTTGAGTCTTTTGGCTTTCGTTGCGCCTCCATCGCGCAATGCGGCCAGAGCACTCTTATCCGACGTCACGTTGATGCGGATCCCGTCGCTGGGGCCGTTGGAGAGTGCCATGACCGAACGTATCCAGGAATTCCTGCGTCACCGCCGCAGCGAAGGTCTCGACACCGAGCCGTGCCTCGTGGTCGACCTCGAGGTCGTGCGCGACAACTACCAGACCTTCGCGAAGGTGCTGCCGGACAGCCGCGTGTTCTACGCAGTGAAGGCCAACCCGGCGCCCGAAGTGCTGGCGCTGCTCGCCTCGCTCGGCTCCTGCTTCGACACCGCGACGGTTGCGGAAATCGAGATGGCGCTGGCCGCCGGTGCGACGCCGGACCGCATCTCCTATGGCAACACGATCAAGAAGGAGCGCGACATCGCGCGTGCCTTCGCGCTCGGCATTCGCCTGTTCGCAGTCGATTGCGCCGCCGAGGTCGAGAAGATCTCCCGCGCCGCTCCCGGCGCCAAGGTGTTCTGCCGCATCCTCTATGATTGCGCCGGCGCCGAGTGGCCGCTGTCGCGCAAGTTCGGCTGCGA
>DASVOL010000513.1:0-12228 GCA_036383375.1 Bradyrhizobium sp.
GCGAAGCCGAGGCCAAAACTGTGGCCGGGCGACACCAGCGTGCCCTGGACCTTGACGCCGGCGCCGAGGTGATCGGAGGCCATGAACTCGAGCGTCTTGCGGCCGATGATCCTGGTGCCGTCGAGCGAGCCGCCGCCCAGCAGCATCTGCGCGAAGCGGGCATAGTCCATCGTGGTCGACACCAGACCGCCGCCGCCGGATTCCATCGCCGGCTTCTCCAGCATGTTGAACAGCTGCACCTTCTCATTGGTCCAGGGATCGTTCGCATAGGCCTCGGCGAGCCGGCCGGCATTGGCCTCCGGGGTGTGGAAGGCGGTCTCGTTCATCTGCAGCGGCGCGAGGATGCGCTCGGTGAGGAATTCGCCGAGCGTCTTGCCGCTGACGACTTCGATGATGCGGCCGAGGATGTCGGTGGAGCGGCTGTAGTTCCACTCGGCGCCGGGCTGGCAGACCAGCGGCATGCCGGCGAGCATGGTGGCGTGCTCGGCAGTGGTGATCTTGCGGCTGCGCAGCCGCGACTGCTTGTAGAGCTCCTGCACCGGGCCGTTGCCGGTGTGGTCATACGTAAGCCCAGACGTGTGGCGCAGCAGGTCCTGGATCGTCATCTGCCGCTGCACGGGCACCAGCTCGAGCTTGCCGTTGTGCTCGACGCCGACCTTGGTCTCGGCGAATTCGGGGATGAATTTCGCGACGGGATCGTTGAGCAGAAAGTGGCCGTCCTCGAGCAGCTGCATGATGCCGACCGAGACGATCGGCTTGGTCATCGAGAAGATGCGGAAGATCGTGTCATGCGTCATCGGCGCAGAGGCGGTCGGGCTTTGCCGGCCGATCGCGTCGAACCAGCCGATCTGGCCGCGCCGCGCCACCAGCACCGTGAAGCCGGGCGCGGTTCCCTTGTCGACCTCGCGCTTGAAGGTGTCGGACAGGGCCTGCAGCCGCGCACTCGACAGCCCGATCGATTCGGGCTTGGCGAGGGGGAGGGACGGGGTGGTTTGGCCGGCGGCGTGCTTGGTGGCGGTCTGGGCGTTCATGGTCTCTCCCGGTTCTTGATTCTTGCGGCGGAGCGCCGACGTGGTGTGATGGCCGAACTCTGGCGCAGAAGTTTTGCAATGAACAGAAGCTTCACCGCTTCGCCCTTGCAAACCGGCCATGCCCTGTGCTTGAAACGGCGCGAACCGGCGGCGACGCTGGTTCCCTGCAGGAGTGTAGCTCAATTGGTAGAGCACCGGTCTCCAAAACCGGGGGTCGCAGGTTCGAGCCCTGCCACTCCTGCCAGCTTTTACCCAATTATTTGAAGGTGTTGGCCGAGGTCCTGGACCCCGGCCATGGTTCTATTCGCTCACTTGATGAGCGGGCAGCCGCCGTCCTTGAGCGGCCGGAACGCCTGGTCGCCGGGCACCTCGGCGAGCACCTTGTAGTAATCCCACGGCGCTTTCGATTCCTCGGGCTTCTTGACCTCGAACAGGAACATCGAGTGCACCATGCGGCCGTCCTCGCGCACCACACCATTGTCGGTGAAGGCGTCGCGGACCGGGGTCGCGCGCATCTTCGCCAGCACCGGCTTGGTCTCCTTGGTGCCGGCGGCCTTCACCGCATTGAGGTAGTGCAGGGTGGCGCTGTAGGTCGCGGCCTGGTTCATGGTCGGCATCCGCTTCATGCGCTCGAAGAAGCGCTTGCCGAACGCGCGGGTGCGGTCGTTGAGATCCCAATAGTAGGCCTCGGTGATGATCAGGCCCTGGGCGAGCTTCAGCCCGAGGCTGTGGATGTCCGAAATGAACATCACGATCCCGGCAAGGTTCTGCCCGCCCGCCACGATGCCGAATTCGGCGGCCTGCTTGATCGCGTTGATGGTGTCGCCGCCGCCATTGGCGAGACCGACGATCTTCGCCTTCGACGACTGCGCCTGCAGCAGGAACGACGAGAAGTCCGGTGTGTTGAGCGGATGGCGGGCGCTGCCGAGCACCTTGCCGCCGGCGGCGCGGACCACATCGCCGGTATCGCGCTCGATCGAGTGGCCGAACACGTAGTCGGCGGTGATGAAGAACCAGCTGTCGCCGCCGTTCCTCACGATCGCGCTGCCGACGGTGTGGGCGTTGGCGTAGGTGTCGTAGGTCCAGTGCAGCGTGTAGGGCGAGCAGGACTTGCCGGTGATGTCGGAGCTCGCCGCGTCCGTCACGATCATGATCTTCTCGAACTGCTTCGACATCTCCATGCCGGCGAGCGCGGTCGCCGAGGTTGGCATGTCGATGATCATGTCGACATTCTCGGCCTCGTACCATTTGCGGGTGATGGTGGCGGCGACGTCGGCCTTGTTGAGGGGATCGGCCGTGACGAGCTCGATCGGCTTGCCGAACATCGAGCCGCCGAACTCCTCGATTGCCATCTTGGTGGCTTCGACATTCCCGGCGCCGCCGATGTCTGAATAGACCGACTGGAAATCGGTCAGCACGCCGATCTTGAGCGGCGTCTGCTGCGCGAGCGCAGGCCCCGCCAGCGCGGCGGCGATCAGGCCGGCGGCGGACAGACTCGTGACGATGGATTTCATGGTGATGCGCCTCCCCAGAGGATGTTCTTATCAGTTTGTCCGACAAAGCTAGATTTGCCTGGTTCCGCTGTCAATTCCGGCCGGCTGGGTGCGACAATCCGGCCAATAACTCCCGATTTGACGCTCCAAAGGCCTTGGCCTATTCTTTGTCCGACAAACGACAATTGAGAGCCCCGGGAGCTGAAGATGCCCGCCACGCCGCTGTTCCGGCGCATCGACGTCGCGCCGGCCTATCAGAAGGTCGCGGACGCGATCGAACGCGAGATCGTCAATGGCCGGATCAAGCCGGGCGAGCCGATCGGCACCGAGCAGCAGCTCGTCGCGCAGTTCGGCGTCAACCGCTCGACGGTGCGCGAAGGCATTCGCGTGCTCGAGGAGGGCGGCCTGATCCGCCGCGATTCCAGCCGCCGCTTGCAGGCCTGCCTGCCGCGCTACAACAAGCTCGCCACGAGACTCTCGCGCGCACTGGTCCTGCACGAGGTCACGTTCCGCGAATTGTTCGAGACCTCGATGACGCTGGAGGTCGCGAGCGTCGAGGGCGCGGTGGAGCGCGCGACCGAGGCGAACATCGCCGAGCTCGCGGGCAATCTCGAGCGCAGTGCAGCGGTGGTCGGCAATCCCGCTGACCTCGCCGAGCTCGATGCGGAATTCCATGTGCTGATGGCCAAGGCCTCGCAGAACCGCGTGTTGCAGCTGGCGCGCGAGCCCGCCGCGCAGCTGTTCTTTCCGACCACGGAGATGATCGTCGGCGGCGTGCCGGAGGGCGGCGCGCGCCTCGTCGAGGCGCACCGCCACATCCTCGATGCGATCACGCGGCGCGACAGGGAGGCCGGCGTGTTGTGGACGCGGCGGCATTTGCAGGACTGGCGGCGCGGCTTCGAGAAGATCGCCTCGCTCGATCGCTCAGTCGAGCACACCTACATGGAACACGCCTACGCCGCCCGGCAATAGGGACGGCAAGGCCAAGAGCGGCGAAGACAAGACAACGACAAGAAGCACATTCGGGAGGGACCAATGAGCGGAGACATCGCAGCAACCATCCAGCGCGCCCGCGAGCACAGCATCGGCGATTTGTTGCGCCGGTCGGCCAAACGCTACCCCAATAAGACCGCGCTGATCTGCGGCGAGGTGAGCTGGAGCTTCGCGGAGATGGACGCGATCTGCAATCGGCTCGGGCGCGGCTTGCTCGCGCTTGGCATTGCGAAGGGCGACCGTGTCGCGGTGCTGTCGCGCAACTCGCATGGCTTCGCCGCGTTGCGCTTCGCGGTGGCACGGATCGGCGCGATCCTGGTGCCGATCAACTTCATGCTCAATCCCGACGAGATCAATTTCATCCTCGCCAATTCCGGCGCGAAGCTGCTTGCGGTCGGCCCCGATTTCGTGGAGACCGCGCATGCCGCGGCCGCCAAGGGCTCGGCGGTCGAAACCCTGATCTGGCTGCCGGGCGAAGATCCGGCCACCGCGCCCGACGGCATCACGACATTCGACAGCCTGTTGCACAGCGACGCGTCGGCGCCGGATACCTCGGTCGACAGCCGCGATCCCGCGCAGATCATCTACACCAGCGGCACCGAGTCACTGCCGAAGGGCGCGATCCTCACCCATGAAGCCGTGATGTGGCAGTATGTCAGCTGCATCATCGACGGCGGCATGGCGACCGACGACACCGTGCTGCATGCGCTGCCGCTCTATCACTGCGCGCAGCTCGACGTGTTCCTCGGGCCTGCGATCTATCTGGGCGCCACCAGTCTGATTACCGGCAAGCCGGTGCCTGACAATGTCCTGGCGCTGATCGCGGCCCACAAGATCAATGCGTTCTTCGCGCCGCCGACGATCTGGATCGCGATGCTGCGTTCGCCTTCATTCGATCGGACCGATCTGTCGACCTTGCGCAAGGGCTATTACGGCGCCTCGATCATGCCGGTCGAGGTGCTGCTCGAATTGCAGCGCCGGCTGCCCGATGTGAAATTCTGGAATTTCTACGGCCAGACCGAGATCGCGCCGCTCGCGACCGTGCTGGCGCCGGAAGACCAGCTGCCGAAGGCGGGCTCGGCCGGCAAGCCCGCGATCAATGTCGAGACGCGGGTGGTCAAGCCGGACATGACCGACGTCGGGGTCGGGGAGGTCGGCGAGATCGTGCATCGCTCGCCGCATCTGTTGTCCGGCTACTACAACGATCCGGTCAAGACGGCGGCGGCGTTTGCCGGCGGCTGGTTTCATTCCGGCGATCTCGCGACCGTCGATGCCGATGGCTACATCACCGTCGTCGATCGCGTGAAGGACATGATCAAGAGCGGCGGCGAGAACGTCGCAAGCCGCGAGGTCGAGGAGATGATCTACCGGCTGCCCGGGGTGTCGGAGGTCGCGGTGGTCGGGCTGCCCGACCCGCGCTGGATCGAGGCGGTGACCGCGATCGTCGTGGTCAAGGCCGGCGCGAGCCTCGATGCTGAAGCCGTGATCAAGCACTGCGCGGCGTCGATGGCCCATTTCAAGGTGCCGAAGCGGGTCATCTTCGTCGATGCCCTGCCGAAGAACCCGAGCGGCAAGCTGCTCAAGCGCGAGCTGCGCCAGCGCTATGTCGGCGGCGCCACGCTGGATCAGGCGGTCCAGAAGAGCTTTGCCGGGTGATCCACCCGGCCGCCGGGGTGGGCGGCGGGGCAATGGACCTCGTACCATCAGCCTAAGTGCTTGATTCGAGAGGCCCCGTTTCAGCCTGCGCGGCCCCGGCCGGGGCGGGGCGCGACCCCGCCGACCTTGACCTTTGGCCGGTCTCGCAGTAGATACCGCCCACTCGCAGCCGGCCCGCTTTGATCGCGGATATCCGGCGCGGCCTAATTCCCCGAACATTCGAGCTCGTTTATCGGCTCAACCTTCCAAACGAGGGCTGGGTCCGCAAGGTCGGCTGTTCGGATTCCTTGAAACGTTGCAAATCGTCCGGAGACGGACGCGGATCTCACGATGGCTTTCAGCCCGTTCAAATTCCTGCAGGAAGTACGCTCGGAGACCGCCAAGGTCACCTGGCCGACGCGCCGCGAGACGACCATCACCACCATCATGGTGTTCGTGATGGTGGCGCTGGCCTCGATCTTCTTCTTCGCCGCAGATCAGATCATCCGCTATCTGATTACCCTGATACTGGGCATCCACTGATGAGCATGGGAACTCAATTGATGGACAAGCGCTGGTACATCGTTCACGCCTACTCGAACTTCGAGAAGAAGGTTCAGGAATCGATCCGCGAGCAGGCCAAGCAGCGCGGGCTGGAAGAGCTGTTCGAGCAGATCCTGGTGCCGACCGAGAAGGTCACCGAGGTGCGCCGCGGCCGCAAGATCGACGCCGAGCGCAAGTTCTTCCCGGGTTATGTGCTGGTGAAGATGAAGCTGACCGACGAGGCGTTCCATCTGATCAAGAACACCCCGAAGGTGACCGGCTTCCTCGGCGCGGAAAACAAGCCGATGCCGATCTCCGAGGCCGAGGCGATGCGGATCCTGCATCAGGTGCAGGAGGGCGTGGAGCGTCCGAAGGCGTCGGTGTCGTTCGAAATCGGCGAGAACGTGCGTGTGGCCGACGGCCCGTTCGCCTCGTTCTCCGGCGTGGTGGAAGAAATCGACGAGGCGCGCTCGCGCGTGAAGGTCGCGGTGTCGATCTTCGGTCGTGCGACCCCCGTGGAACTGGAATTCGGTCAGGTCGAAAAGGTGGTCTGACCGGACGGCGTGGGGTATATGCGCCCCGCGTCAAGTGAGAGGCCGTGGGAGGGAGGAGGCGGTCGCCAGCCCCTTCAACCGAACCACGGAACCTGAAACCGCCGGCCCGTCCGGCACAACAGGAGTGATAAATGGCAAAGAAAGTGACCGGATACCTGAAGCTTCAGGTCCCGGCCGGTGCGGCGAACCCTTCGCCCCCGATCGGTCCCGCGCTTGGTCAGCGCGGTCTCAACATCATGGAGTTCTGCAAGGCGTTCAACGCGCAGACCCAGAAGGAAGAGAAGAATACCCCAATCCCGGTGGTGATCACGATCTACGCCGATCGTTCGTTCACCTTCGAGATGAAGACGCCCCCGATGTCGTTCTTCCTCAAGCAAGCTGCCAAGATCCAGTCCGGCTCGAAGGCGCCGGGCCGTGACAAGGCCGGCAAGGTGACCAAGGCGCAGGTGCGCGAGATCGCCGAGAAGAAGATGAAGGACTTGAATTGCGATTCCATCGAATCGGCCATGAAGATGGTCGAGGGCTCTGCCCGTTCGATGGGTCTGGAAGTTGCGGGGTAACGGGCCATGGCAATCGGAAAGCGTTTGAAGAAGGCCCGCGAGGGTGTCGATCGCGAGAAGCTCTACCCGCTCGCGGACGCCATCAAGATGGTCAAGGAGCGCGCCAAGTCGAAGTTCGACGAGACGATCGAGATCGCGATCAATCTCGGCGTCGACCCGCGCCACGCCGACCAGATGGTCCGCGGCGTCGTCAACCTGCCGAACGGGACCGGCCGTACGCTCCGCGTCGGCGTGTTCGCGCGCGGCGCCAAGGCTGAGGAAGCCAAGGCCGCCGGTGCCGACGTCGTCGGTGCCGAAGACCTGGTCGAGAAGGTGCAGGGCGGTGCGATCGATTTCGATCGTTGTATCGCCACTCCCGACATGATGCCGCTGGTCGGCCGCCTCGGTAAGGTGCTCGGCCCGCGCGGCATGATGCCGAACCCGAAGATCGGCACCGTGACCATGGACGTCACCAACGCCGTGAAGGGCGCCAAGGGCGGCTCGGTCGAGTTCCGCGTCGAGAAGGCCGGCATCGTGCAGGCCGGCATCGGCAAGGCCTCGTTCTCCGAGGACAAGCTGGTCGAGAACGTCAAGGCGCTCGCGGATGCGGTCTCCAAGGCGAAGCCGGCGGGTTCCAAGGGCACCTACATCCAGCGCGTGGCGGTTTCCTCCACCATGGGCCCGGGCGTGAAGGTCGAGCCGGGCACGATCCTCGGCTGAGGTCTCTGACCGTGACGAGATAAACAGGGGCGGGATCGGGCAACCGGTTCCGCCCTTTGTTTTGTTGGAGCGTATTCGCGCGAAGCGGCTACCGGCTCGCATCAAGAAAACAAGGATCCAAAGCCTCGTTCCGGTTCAACCGGAATGGAAAAGGCTCCAGGTGAAGCCTCTCGCAGGAAACAACAACAATGCCCGATAAGGTGCTGGTCTATTCGCGCTTTCCCAGAAACGAGCTGGTGCGCTTCGGCGAGCGCTACGAGCTGTTGAATGCCGCAGGCAAGCCACTGGCCGAGATGTTTCCGGCGGCGGAGCTCGGCGAGATCCGGGCGATGGTCACGGCGGGCGGGACCCCGCTCGGCGGCGAGGCGATGGACATGCTGCCGAAGCTCGGCGCGATCATCTGCTACGGCACCGGCTATGAGGGGATCGATCTTGCCGCCGCGGCGAAGCGCGGCATTGCGGTCGGCCACAGCCCCGGCGCCAACGCCGCATCGGTCGCCGACATCGCGGTGACGCTGATGCTGGCCGCGGTCCGCCGACTGCCGGTCGTCGATAACTACGTCCGCAGTGGCGACTGGATCGCCGCCAAGCCGTCGCCGATGATGCGGCCGCAGGCCGGCATGCGCGGCCGCAAGGTCGGCGTCTACGGTCTCGGCGAGATCGGGCGCAAGATCGCGTCGCGCGTCGCCGCGTTCGAGACCGAGGTCGGCTATTTCAGCCGGTCACGGCAGGACGTGCCGTATCAGCACTTTCCGAGCCTCGAGGCGCTCGCCGACTGGTGCAGCGTGCTGATGATCGCGGTGCGCGCCGGTGCGGACACCGTCCATGCCGTCAATGCCGACATCCTGCGCCGGCTCGGCAGCAGCGGCATCGTCGTCAATATCTCGCGCGGCTCCGTCATCGACCAGAACGCGCTGGTGGCCGCCCTTGCGGGTCAGTCGATAGCCGGCGCCGGCCTCGACGTGTTCGCCAGGGAGCCGCATGCGCCGGACGAACTGACGGCGCTGCCGAATGTCGTGCTGTCGCCGCATATCGGCGGCCACACCCTGGAATCGCACGTGGCGATGCAGGACTGCGTGCTCGCCAATCTGGAGGCGTTCTTCGCCGGCAAGCCGCTGCCATATGGGGTAAGGGGCGCCTGAACGGCTGCCGGTTCCTGCCTCGGAACCGGTTCCTCGGCTGCGATATGAAACTGGTCTGAAATTTGCTCTTGGCAAGCAGGGCGGGACCGGTTACATAGCGGCTTCCGGGCGTGCTGGCACTTGCTGGCATGTCCGTGCTCGCATTCCGAAAACCTGAGATGATAGGAGATCATTCCTTTCTGGTGCCCGCAAGGATGCTCGAAAGGAAGGAAACCCGTCGCCTCCAACGGAATGAGGGCAGGGCGTTCGGCTTCGGCCGATAGCCCGATCCTGTCCAAGACTGCAGGCGCCCGCGAGAACTTCGTGTTTTCAACGGCTTAATCGCATGGCCTGCATAGACGGGTGAAGACCGGATTTTGTGCTCCACGTCGCGGCTTGTTCGCGGCTGGGAGGCTGGTTTGGTTCGAACCTCGACAGCCCATGGCCGCAAGGCTCTGGGAGGGCAGGCTTCTAGATGTCGTCTTGCCCGGCATGTCCGAAGGGTCTTTGCACCCTAAGGATCAGGTTTAGGGCGGGACGATGGGTGCAACCCGGCGGTCCTGCCTTCGCGGAAAGGCCGCCAACCGGAAAGAGCTTGCTGTGGAACGAGCGGCAAAAAAAGAGTCGGTCGAACAACTCAACGAGGTCTTCAAGACCACGTCGGTTGCGATCGTTGCTCATTATTCCGGCCTCACCGTGGCCCAGATGCAGAAGCTGCGCATGCAGATGAAGCAGGCGGGCGCATCGGTGAAGGTCTCGAAGAACCGTCTCGCCAAAATTGCTCTTGAAGGCACTGACGTCGCTGCCATCGGCTCCCTGCTGAAGGGACCGACCGTGATCGCTACTTCGAACGATCCGGTTGCGGCGCCAAAGGTTGCCATCGAATTCGCCAAGGCGAACGAGAAGTTCGTCATCCTCGGCGGCTCGATGGGTAAAACCGTCCTGAATGTCGACAGCGTGAAGGCGCTTGCC
The DNA here is from genome assembly GCA_036383375.1 of Bradyrhizobium sp. GTDB lineage: Bacteria > Pseudomonadota > Alphaproteobacteria > Rhizobiales > Xanthobacteraceae > Bradyrhizobium. Next base: position 9,602 of record DASVOL010000513.1, read on the forward strand.
TCACTGCCGTCGCTCGACGAACTGCGCGGCAAGATCGTTGGCCTCCTCGTGGCGCCGGCGACCAAGCTTGCTCAGCTGTCCAACGCGCCCGCGGCCAAGCTCGCACGCGTCATTCAGGCTCATGCCTCAAAGAGCGAAGCGGCCTGACCCCTTCGCTAATCTCAAACCTGGTTCGAACCAAACGTTTAAGGAACTGAACAATGGCTGATCTGCAGAAAATCGTCGACGACCTCTCGAGCCTCACCGTGCTCGAAGCGGCCGAACTCGCCAAGCTCCTCGAAGAAAAGTGGGGCGTGTCCGCCGCTGCCGCCGTCGCGGTTGCCGGCCCGGCTGCTGGCGGCGCTGCCGCTGCTCCGGCTGAAGAGAAGACCGACTTCACCGTCGTGCTGGCTGCCGCCGGCGACAAGAAGATCGAAGTCATCAAGGAAGTCCGCGCCATCACCGGCCTGGGCCTGAAGGAAGCCAAGGACCTCGTCGAAGGCGCTCCGAAGCCCGTCAAGGAAGGCGTCAACAAGGACGAAGCCGACAAGATCAAGGCCCAGCTCGAGAAGGCTGGCGCCAAGGTCGAACTCAAGTAATGCGCGATCCGGGAGCGCCGCAGGGCGCTCCCGGGCCATGCAAACGGCGTGCGACAGGTTGTCGCGTGGCGTACCGGACACAAAAAAGTGTGGGGATCCGTGGACTTAACCCTCGAATCTCCTTTATTGCCATCCCATATCGGGTTGGCAGCGGAAAAACACGGTAGGCGGCGGGGGCGGCAGGGCACCCGGCGGAAGCCGTTGGGAGACAGTCAGATTTCGGGCTTTTTCAGTCCGTAAAGCGGAGCGTTTGGACGAGCGGGTGCAGTGATGCGCCTCGCGCGTCGTTTTGCGTTTTGGAGGTGATGGGGCCGGGCTGGGGATTTAATTCCTGACTTTGCGCTTCGTTCCTTCGGGACGATTCGAAATTCAACCCGGGGTCGATGGCAGTCGCTCCCGGAAGGTTCGCCCCACAAAGGCGACGAAAATGAGAGGCCACGATGGCGCAGCAGACATTCACCGGTCGCAAACGCGTACGCAAGTTTTTCGGTCACATCAAGGAAGTCGCCGAGATGCCGAACCTCATCGAGGTTCAGAAGGCATCCTATGACCAGTTCCTGATGGTTGACGAGCCGGCCGGCGGTCGCCTCGACGAGGGCCTGCAGGCAGTATTCCGCTCGGTATTTCCGATCTCGGATTTCTCGGGCACCTCGATGCTCGAATTCGTCCGCTACGAATTCGAACAGCCGAAATATGACGTCGACGAGTGCCGCCAGCGCGGCATGACCTTTGCTGCGCCGCTCAAGGTGACGCTGCGCCTCATCGTGTTCGATATCGACGAGGAAACCGGCGCGAAGTCGGTGAAGGACATCAAGGAGCAGGACGTCTACATGGGCGATATCCCGCTCATGACGATGAACGGCACCTTCGTCGTCAACGGCACCGAGCGCGTCATCGTCTCGCAGATGCACCGTTCGCCCGGCGTGTTCTTCGACCACGACAAGGGCAAGACCCATTCGTCCGGCAAGCTGTTGTTTGCCGCGCGCGTGATTCCGTATCGCGGTTCCTGGCTCGACATCGAGTTCGACGCCAAGGACATCGTGTTCGCGCGCATCGACCGCCGCCGCAAGCTGCCCGTGACCTCGCTGATGTACGCGCTCGGTCTCGACGGTGAGCAGATCCTGTCGACCTTCTACAAGAAGATCACCTACAAGCGGACCAAGGACGGATGGCGCGTGCCGTTCGACGCCAACCGCTTCCGCGGCTACTCGACCATCAACGACCTGATCGACGCCGACACCGGCAAGGTGGTGCTCGAGGCCGGCAAGAAGCTGACCGTGCGCAGCGCGCGCCAGATGCAGGAAAAGGGCCTCAAGGCGCTCCGCATGTCGGACGAGGAGCTCGTCGGCAACTATCTCGCCGAGGATCTCGTCAACCCGAAGACCGGTGAGATCTACGCCGAAGCCGGCGAGGAGATCACCGAGAAGTCGCTCAAGGTGCTGAACGAGCAGGGCTACAAGGACCTGCCGCTGCTCGACATCGACCACGTCAATGTCGGCGCCTACATCCGCAACACGCTGTCGGCCGACAAGAACATGACGCGTGAAGACGCGCTGTTCGATATCTACCGCGTGATGCGTCCGGGCGAGCCGCCGACGCTGGATTCGGCGCAGGCGATGTTCCAGTCGCTGTTCTTCGACGCCGAGCGCTACGACCTCTCCGCGGTCGGCCGCGTCAAGATGAACATGCGCCTCGACCTCGATGCGCCCGATACCCATCGCACGCTGCGCAAGGAAGATATCCTCGCGGTGATCAAGACGCTCGTGGACCTGCGCGACGGCAAGGGCGAGATCGACGACATCGACCATCTCGGCAACCGCCGTGTGCGTTCGGTCGGCGAGCTCATGGAGAACCAGTACCGCATCGGTCTGTTGCGCATGGAGCGCGCCATCAAGGAACGCATGTCCAGCGTCGACATCGATACCGTGATGCCGCAGGACCTGATCAACGCCAAGCCCGCGGCTGCCGCGGTGCGCGAGTTCTTCGGTTCCTCGCAGCTGTCGCAGTTCATGGACCAGACCAACCCGCTGTCGGAGATCACCCACAAGC
>DASVOL010000514.1:0-10780 GCA_036383375.1 Bradyrhizobium sp.
GGATGTCGCCCTTGGTGGAGAGCAGCAGCAGCCGGTGGCCACCCTGGGTCCGGGCCGGCTCGGCGCGTGCCATCTCAGCACGCCAGGCCTGGAAGGCGGTCCATGAGCTGTGGCGCCGGATTTCGGCCTGGAGCAGGTAGTCCATGCCGGCGCGCTTGAGGCGCGAATCGCTCAGAATGAAGCCGCAAGGCTCGATCACGTCGGCCGCCACCCCTAGGCAAGCGGCGAGGCGCAGCATGGTGCCGGTGTTCTGCGGAATGTCCGGTTCGTAAAGGGCGAGGCGCATGGTGTTATCGGCCTGTAACGGAAACAAAAAAGCCTTTTAGCGAAAGGCGATTCGCCACCCCCTTCAGGGTGTGATTTGGGCTTTGCTTGGGCGCGAATTTATATTACACCCTCGTTTCGCAAGTCTCGCCTTGCCCAGGCCGATCTGTGGTTTTTTCCTGAGGAATCGCAAACGGTCCGGCATCACTATCCTGCCTGGACATCCCACCTTTTCAGGGCCAGCGTCCCAGGGACTAATCGGCCTGCCGGGCAGTCACCCGATCGGGTTCGCAAGAGGTATCGACATGTCAGAGTCTGCAGCATCCAGCGCAACCTCCGGCCACGGTGATGGCCATGGGGGCGAGGGTGAAACCCGCCGCGACTTCCTCGCGCTGACCGCGACGGCGCTCACCGGTATCGGCGCCGCCATGGCGCTGTGGCCGTTCCTCGACACCATGAACCCGGCCCAGGACGTCCTGGCGCTGTCCACCGCCGAGGTGGACCTGTCGCCGATCGGCGAGGGCCAGCGCGTGACGGTGACATGGCGCAAGAAGCCGGTGTTCATCGATCACCGCACCAAGCAGCAGATCGACGAGGCGCAGAAGGTCAATCTGGCCGAACTGCCCGACCCGCAGAGCGACGCGGACCGCGCGCCCAAGTCGCAGTGGCTGATCATGGTCGGCGTTTGCACCCACTTGGGCTGCATCCCGCTCGGCCAGAAGGAAACCGATCAGCGCGGCGAATACGGCGGCTGGTTCTGCCCGTGCCACGGTTCGCAGTACGACACCTCCGGGCGCATCCGCAAAGGACCGGCGCCGAAGAACCTGCTGGTGCCGCCGTACCAGTTCACCACCGACACCACCATTGTCATCGGCTAGGAGACCGGCTAGATGAGCGCGTCCTCTCAGACACCCCATTCGACCGCGCCCGCTCAGGGCGGCGTCATCGGATGGTTGGATCACCGGCTGCCGATCTTCACGTTCATGCAGCATGAACTGCATGAATATCCGACTCCGAAGAACCTGAACTACTGGTGGAACTTCGGTTCGCTGGCCGGGATCGTGCTCGTGGTCATGATCCTGAGCGGCATCTTCCTCGCCATGCACTACACGCCGCATGTGGACTACGCCTTCAACAGCGTCGAACGCATCATGCGCGATGTGAACTACGGCTGGCTGGTGCGCTATATCCATATGAACGGCGCCTCGATGTTCTTCGTCGTGGTCTACATTCATATGTTCCGCGGTCTCTACTACGGTTCCTACAAGCCGCCGCGCGAAGTGCTGTGGGGTCTGGGCGTCATCATCCTGCTGCTGATGATGGCCACTGCGTTCCTCGGTTACGTGCTGCCGTGGGGCCAGATGAGCTTCTGGGGCGCCACCGTCATCACCAACCTGTTCTCGGCCGTACCGTATTTCGGCGAGAGCATCGTGACCCTGCTGTGGGGCGGTTATTCGGTCGGCAACCCGACGCTGAACCGCTTCTTCTCGCTGCACTACCTGCTGCCGTTCGTGATCGCCGGCGTGGTCGTGCTGCACATCTGGGCGCTGCACGTCGCGGGTCAGAACAACCCGGCCGGCGTCGAGGCCAAGACCGAGAAGGACACCGTTCCGTTCACCCCGTATGCGACGATCAAGGACGCGTTCGGTGTGTCGTGCTTCCTGATCTTCTTCGCCTGGTTCATCTTCTACATGCCGAACTACCTCGGCGACGCCGACAACTACATCCCGGCGAACCCCGGCGTGACCCCGGCGCACATCGTGCCTGAATGGTACTATCTGCCGTTCTACGCGATCCTGCGCTCGATCCCGAACAAGCTCGCCGGCGTCGTGGCGATGTTCTCGGCGATCATCATCCTGTGCTTCCTGCCCTGGCTCGACAGCGCACGGACCCGGTCGTCGAAGTATCGCCCGCTGGCCAAGCAGTTCTTCTGGATCTTCGTGGTGGTCTGCATCCTGCTCGGCTATCTCGGCTCGCAGCCGCCGGAAGGCATCTATGTGATCGCCGGCCGGATCCTGACGGTGTGCTACTTCGCCTACTTCCTGATCGTGCTGCCGCTGCTCGCCCGCATCGAGACGCCGCGCCCGGTACCGAACTCGATCGCCGACGACGTTCTGGCGAAGAGCAAGGGCAGGGCCGCGACCGCAGCCTCCGTGATGCTTGCGCTGGTGGTGGCTGGCGGCCTGTTCGCCGGCAGCACCCAGAACGCCAAGGCCGAGGAGGGTGGCGACACCCCGCCGGCGCAGAAGTGGTCGTTCTCCGGTCCTTTGGGCACGTATGACCGCGGTTCGCTGCAGCGTGGCCTGAAGGTCTACAAGGAAGTCTGCTCGGCCTGCCACAGCCTGAACTACGTCGCGTTCCGCAACCTCGCTGATCCCGGTGGTCCCGGCTATTCGGAGGCGCAGGCGGCGGCTCTCGCGGCCGAGTACAAGATCAAGGACGGTCCGAACGACCAGGGTGAGATGTTCGAGCGTCCGGGCCGCACCGCGGATTACTTCCCGGCGCCGTTCCCGAACGAGCAGGCCGCTGCCGCGGCCAACGGCGGCAAGGCGCCGCCGGATCTGTCGCTGATGACCAAGGCGCGGTCCTACAAGCGCGGCTTCCCGCAGTTCGTGTTCGACTTCTTCACGCAGTACCAGGAGCAGGGACCGGACTACGTCGACGCCGTCCTGCAGGGCTTTGAAGACAAGCCGCCGGCGGGCGTCACCGTCCCGGAGGGTACCTACTACAACAAGTACTTCCCCGGCCACGCCATCAAGATGCCGAAGCCGCTGTCCGACGGTCAGGTGACCTTCGACGACGGCTCGCCCGCGACGGTCAAGCAGTATGCGCACGACGTCACCACGTTCTTGATGTGGGCGGCCGAGCCGCACATGGAAGCGCGCAAGCGGATCGGCATGCAGGTGTTCTTCTTCCTGGTGATCTTCGCCATCCTGATGTACTTCACCAAGCGCAAGGTCTGGGCCGACGCGCACTGACCTCAGGCACGATGGTAAGTTTGAAAAAGCCCCTTCGGGGGCTTTTTTGTTTTGTGCGTGTCCGAGGCTCGGTTCACGAGAAGCGCTTTGCTGCTTCGGCAGTCATGACGAGTGCGCGAGGGGGCCGCAGGGCGATTGCGTCCGTCATCGAGTACGGACAAAATGCCGGCCAATCAGCCGGCAAACATTGCGGAGGAACTCATGGGTACCACCATCAACTTCAAGCGTCCGGACGGCAAGGAAGCGTCGGGCTATCTCGCCAACGCCGCGCGCGGCAACGCGCCTGGGGTCGTCGTGATCCAGGAGTGGTGGGGGCTGCAGGACCAGATCAAGGGAATGTGCGACCGCTTCGCGCGGGCCGGGTTCGATGCGCTGGCGCCCGATCTCTACAAGGGCAAGGTGGTGCCGTATCACGACACCGACGCGGCCGGCAAAGAGATGAACTCGCTCGACTTCATGGACGCCACCACGCAGACGGTGCGCGGCGCCGCGCAATATCTCGGCAAGAACGGCGCCAAGGTCGGCCTGACCGGCTTCTGTCTCGGCGGCGCGGTGACCATCATCGGCGCTACCAAGATTCCGGAACTGACCGCCGGTGTGGTGTTCTACGGCATCCCGCCGGAGCAGGCGGCCAAGCCGGCGGACGTCAGAATTCCGCTGCAGGGCCATTTTGCCACCAAGGACGACTGGTGCACGCCGGCGCTGGTCGACGGTTTCGAAAAAGCGATGAAGGCCGCCGGCAAATCGCTCGAACTGTACCGCTATGACGCCGACCACGGCTTCGGCAACGAGCAGCGCCTGTCGGTGCACGACCGCCAGTGTGCGGAACTGGCCTGGGACCGGGCGACGGACTTCTTCAAGAAGCATCTGGGCTGATTGCGTCCTCAAGCGAGCTGTCGTCCCTGCGAAAGCAGGGACCCATACGCCGCGGCCGCGGCAATGGGCACGCTGGCAGTCATCGCGTCAATAACTTCGGCCTGTGGTGATGGGTCCCTGCTTTCGCAGGGACGACGGCGAGACTTAACTCTCAGACTTCACCCCGTCCCACCACGGGCACGTTCCCGACATCAGCTTGAAATTGCCTTCCAGAACCTGCACCGGCGCGCGCTTTCCTTCCGAGGCGGCGTGCATCCGCATTTCGCGCGCGACCGCGCGGTCCTCGGCCGATAGCCAGACGCGTTCGTGGCCCCAAAGGCTTGGGCCGTCATACATCTCGAACGGCGTCCAGTTCTTAGGGTCGATCTCGCGGCCGCCCCAGCCGCACTCGACCATGAAGGCTGACGGCGACTTGGCGTAGAACGACGTCATCAGGTCGTTGGTGTGGCGGCCGAGCGTGACGTTGACCCGGTCTTCCTTCATCGCGATGTCGTAGGCCTGACCGACATCGTCCAGCGAGAACAGCTCCACCATCAGATGGTGCATGCCGTTCGTGCCGGTCTCGATCAGCGCGAGCGAGTGGTGGCGGGCATTGACGTGGAAGAAATAGGCGCGGAACGGTTTTTCGATATAGTCGCTGAGGCCGAAGCCGAGCACGTCGACATAGAAGCTCATGACGGGCGCGATATTCTCGACGGTCAGCACGGCGTGGCCGAGCCCGAGCGCGCCGGTGCGGAAGCCGGAAATGGATCGCCCCGGCCGGAACGGCGTGTCGTCGATCTCGGGGCCATGAAACGCCTCCAGACGGTTGCCGGCCGGGTCTTGGAACGAGATCAGTCCGCGCACCCGCCTGCTGTCTGCGAGCGCCTGCGGCTCGGCAGTGACGGCAACGCCGGCATGCTCAAGCCGCGCCGCCAACGCGTCGAGCGCTGTGGCATCCGCCACCTCCCAGCCGAAGAATCGCGAGCCTTCGCCTTGGGCGCGGTCGATCACGATGCGCTGCTTGCGGTCGTCCATCCGGAAGGCGAGCAGCGAGTTGCCGCGCTCAATCGCCTGCAGCCCGACCAGGCCGGTGCCGAAATGCCGCCAGTCGTCGAGCGCGTCGGAGCCGAAGCCGGCATATCCGAGACCCAAAATCGCCATCTGCGCCTCCACCATCTGTCTGTTTTTTGGGCGGCTGATCGGCCGCCATTTCGTCAAATCCTACGCGGATTCCCGTCGCTTCAAACCCGAAAATGCCGTCCAGGAGGGCGTCCAAGGGGCTTCCAAGGTTGGGGCAGGGGTGTCGGGCGATCCCTTGACACGGCCCGCGCCCGGTGGTGAGTAGCGGCCATGTGCACCGTTGCCAGTCCATCCCGTCGTTGGTGGCCCACCTTCTCATAGGTGGCCGGTGCGTTTTCATTTCCCAAAAACGTCGAAGGTCGCCATCGCAGTGCGACGGTCTCCCTTCGTTTGTCCTGTGTGGCGCTCTCTTCCCAAGTTTCGTAAGAGGATCACATGAACAGGACAGTCTTCTCCCTGCCGGCTCGAAGCGAATACCTCACCAATGGCGGCCTTGCGGTCGCGCGCGTGGTCGAGCAGTTCACCGGCGGCGCCAACCGCCTCGACGATTTGATCGCGCTGCTCGACCGCCGCCGCGGCGTGGTGCTGTCCTCGGGCACGACGGTGCCGGGCCGCTACGAGAGCTTCGACCTCGGCTTTGCCGATCCGCCGCTGGCGCTGGAGACATCAGGCACCGATTTCTCGTTGCAGGCGCTGAACCCGCGCGGCGAGGTCCTGATCGCCTTCCTCGGCGATGTGCTGCGCGAACCCTGCGTCGTGATCTCCGAGCGCAGTGCCACGCGGCTCGCCGGCCATATCATCCGGGGCGCCGCGCCGGTCGAGGAAGACCAGCGCACCCGCCGCGCCAGCGTGATGTCGCTGGTGCGCGACATGGTGGCGGCATTCACCTCCAATGCCGATCCGCTGCTCGGCCTGTTCGGCGCTTTCGCCTACGACCTCGTGTTCCAGATCGAGGACATCGTGCAGAAGCGCGCCCGCGAGGCCGACCAGCGCGACATCGTGCTCTACGTGCCGGACCGGCTGCTGGCCTATGACCGCGCCACCGGCCGCGGCGTGGCGCTGAATTACGAGTTCTCCTGGAAGGGCAAGTCCACCGCGGGCCAGTCGCACGAGACCGCGCCGAGCGTCTACGCCATGACCGGGCGGCAAGGTTTTGCCGATCACGCGCCGGGCGAATACCAGGCGACCGTCGAAGTCGCCCGCGCGGCGTTCGCCCGCGGCGACCTGTTCGAGGCGGTGCCCGGGCAGCTGTTTGCCGAGCCCTGCGAGCGTTCGCCGGCGGAAGTGTTCCAGCGGCTCTGTCGCATCAACCCGTCGCCCTATGGCGCGCTGATGAATCTCGGCGACGGCGAATTCCTGGTCTCCGCATCGCCGGAGATGTTCGTGCGCTCCGACGGCCGCCGGGTCGAGACCTGTCCGATCTCGGGCACCATCGCGCGCGGCTCGGATTCGATCGGCGATGCCGAACAGATCCGCAAGCTGTTGAACTCGGAAAAGGACGAGTTCGAGCTCAACATGTGCACCGACGTCGACCGCAACGACAAGGCGCGCGTCTGCGTGCCCGGCACCATCAAGGTGCTGGCGCGTCGGCAGATCGAGACCTACTCAAAACTGTTTCACACCGTCGACCACGTCGAGGGCATGCTGCGGCCGGGCTTCGATTCGCTCGACGCCTTCCTGACCCATGCCTGGGCGGTGACGGTGACCGGCGCACCGAAATTGTGGGCGATGCAATTTGTCGAGGATCACGAGCGGTCGCCGCGGCGCTGGTACGCCGGCGCGATCGGCTGCGTCAATTTCGACGGCAGCATCAACACCGGCCTCACCATCCGCACCATCCGCATGAAGGATGGTCTCGCCGAGGTGCGGGTCGGCGCGACCTGCCTGTTCGACTCGGATCCGGCCGCCGAGGACCGCGAGTGCCAGGTCAAGGCCGCGGCGCTGTTCCAGGCGCTGCGCGGCGATCCGCCGAAGCCGCTGTCGGATTTCGCGCCCGATGCCACCGGCTCGGGCAAGAACGTGCTGTTGATCGATCACGACGACAGTTTTGTGCACATGCTGGCGGATTACTTCCGCCAGGTCGGCGCCAATGTCACCGTGGTCCGGCACATCCATGCCCAGGACATGCTCAAGAAGAAGGGCTGGGACCTGCTGGTGCTGTCGCCCGGCCCGGGCCGCCCGGAGGATTTCGGCATCGCCAAGACAATCGACACCGCGCTCGAGAACAAGCTGCCGATTTTCGGCGTCTGCCTCGGCGTGCAGGCGATCGGCGAATATTTCGGCGGCGAGCTCGGCCAGCTCACCCAGCCCGCGCATGGCCGTCCCTCGCGGGTCCAGGTGCGTGGCGGCAGGCTGATGCACAATCTGCCGAATGAGATCGTGATCGGCCGCTATCACTCGCTCTATGTCGAGCGCGACAGCGTGCCCGAGGTGCTGGCGGTGACCGCGACCACCGAAGACGGCGTTGCGATGGTGATCGAGCACAAGACCCTGCCGGTCGGCGGCGTGCAATTCCATCCGGAATCGCTGATGTCGCTCGGCAACGAGGTCGGCCTGCGCATTGTCGAGAATGCATTCCGGCTTAATCCGCCGGCCAATTGAGGATTGCGAGACCAATGACCTTCGACCACGACATCAAGGCGACCGTTCGCACCATCCCGGACTACCCGAAGAAGGGCATCCTGTTCCGCGACATCACGACGCTGCTCGCCGATGCCCGCGCCTTCCGCCGCGCGGTCGATGAGCTGGTGCACCCCTGGGCGGGGGCGAAGGTCGACAAGGTCGCGGGCATCGAGGCCCGCGGCTTCATCCTCGGCGGCGCGGTGGCGCATCAGCTCTCCGCCGGCTTCGTGCCGATCCGCAAGAAGGGCAAACTGCCGCACACCACGGTGCGGATCGCCTACTCGCTGGAATACGGCCTCGACGAGATGGAGATGCATGCCGACGCCGTGCAGCCCGGCGAGCGCGTGATCCTGGTCGACGATCTGATCGCGACCGGCGGCACCGCGGAGGGCGCAGTGAAGCTGCTGCGGCAGATCGGCGCCAACGTGGTCGCGGCCTGCTTCATCATCGACCTGCCCGATCTCGGCGGCGCCGCCAAGCTGCGCGCGATGGACGTGCCGGTGCGCACGCTGATGGCGTTCGAAGGGCATTAGCGACAGTCTCTCCACGTCGTCCCTGCCTAGTGCGCAATTGCGCACGGGAGCAGGGACCCATAACCACGAATGTCAATTGTGGACAGGCTGTAGCCCCAGCCTTCGCCAAACAGGCGGCCGTGGTTGTGGGTCCCGGCTCGCGCTTCGCTTGACCGAGACGACAGCTATCCCCGCTGCAGCAGCATGCTGAGCTCGAGATCGCGGAACGTGGTGTAGTTCTTCCGGATCCACTGATGCAGCTCGGTCGATGAGTCCCTCTCCTGGCGCAGATAGCCGGTGAAGGAGAAGGTCAGCCGGTCGATATAGGTCTTCAGGAACACCGGCAGCGCCCGGAAGCGCAGCACCCGGCTGGCGGTCATGAGGGGCGGCAGCTCGCCGCGCACCACGAATTCATTGTCGATCACGACGAGCGCGTTCGGCGGGATCAATCCCTGCAGCGTCTGGTAGCCGTGCACCGAGGCGCGGTCGGTATCGGCGACATACAGGATGACCGGCGAGACGCGGCGGCGCAGCGCCTCCTTCATCAGCCCGATCTGGTCGGACATTTTGAAGAATTCGTCGAAGGCGTGGTAGCCGAGGTCGATCACCTTGCCGATGCCGTCATTGACGATGACGCGGTCCATCAGCTGCATCTTGCCGTAGGTGTCGATCACGTCGGCGGTTTCCGTGATCCGCGGCAGATAGTCGAGCAGCGACGGCTCCTTCAGGTTGATGTCGTAGCAGACGACGTCGCCGTTCTTGAGCAGCAGGAATTCGCCGAGCAGCCGCGCGATCAGCGTCTTGCCGACCTGCGGGCGGGGCGAGCAGATGATGTAAACGGGTGTGGACGACATCGCCCGCTATATCAGGCCAAATTTTCGCCTAATCCAGCCCCATCGCCGCCTTGGGCGCGACTTTTTTCGCTACCCCCCGGCGCGATTTTTTCGCTGCCGGGCGCGGCTTTTCGGTCCCGTTTGAGCGCGACTATTTTTCGCCCTTGGCCGACTTGGCGCCGACCAGGTCGGTCAGCTTGATCCGGTCGTACTCGCTCCAGACATTGGCGAGCCAGTGCCGGACATAGCCGCGCAGCACGAAGGAGTAGTTCGCGGCGTCGTCGTTGATGCCCTTGTTGGCGACGAATTTCAGGAACGGAACCGAGGAGACCTCGACCTGCTCATAGGCCATTTCGTTGAGCTTCGGGATGGTGAGGTCCACGGCGTCCTTGATGCGGTGGAAGTAGGAATTGTAGGTCGCCTGGTCCCACTGGAAGAACTGGGTGTCGTTGATGAAGTTCTTCACCAGGAAATATTTCGCGCCGTTCATGAAGTTCGCGGTCTCGGCGATCTCGTCCAGCGAGGCGATCGACGGGCCGAGGATGTGGAACACGGCGAAGGTGATCTGGCCGGAGCGCGCCGCGTCGAGGAAGCCGATATCGCGCAGCGAGGCCAGCGCAGGCGACAACAGGCCGGCGCGGACGTCGATCACGGTGACCGAGGAACCGGCGTTCAGCGTATCGAAGATCTTCATCTGGTCCGCGGTCGTCGTCATGTCGACGATCTCGGTGATCTCAGGATGGAAGCGCTTCAGCGTGCCGCGCGGCGACTCGGTGTCGAACGCCCGGGTCTGCACGTTGTTGGCACTGAAATAGTCCAGGAGCGTCCGCGAGACGGTGGTCTTGCCGACCCCGCCCTTGTCGGCGCCCACCACGATCACAACCGGCTTTGCCATGGAAATCCCTTGAAAGCGCGCTCCCGACCGCGATGGCGATCGGCAAGTCCCCACACTGCTTTGGGCGCGAACATGGCAGAAACGAGGGAGAATTCAATTCCTTAAGGTGCCCACATTGGGCTTGGTAGGGATTTCCTTAATGGACTGAGGAGCCTAGGGCACGATCAGCGGTGCGGGCCCCAAGGGCCTTGAAGCGGTCCCTGGAGCGGACCAAACGGTCCCTGCCTGGGGCCAGCGCCGGGCAGCGGCGGCGGATTGTTCGGTTGTGCGGGCTGCGTGTCACCCCACGGGCCATGGGTCACCGGCGGGGGCGGGTCGCCTGCCGTGGACGGCTGGTCCTGCGGCTCGGTCTCATCCGGCAGCGCCAGCGGTCCGGGATCGTGGCCGCCGGCAAATTTCACCAGGGCATCGACCCGGGACTTCACCGACGGATGGGTGGCGAACAGGTCGGCAAAGCCCTCGCGCGGATTGTCGACGCAGAGTTCCATCACCGCCGAGGTGGCGCCGGGCAGCTCGCCGCGGTTCTCGATCTTCCGCAGGGCCGAGATCATCGCGTCGGGATTTTTCGTCAGCTCGACCGAGCCGGCATCGGCGAGGAATTCGCGCGAGCGCGACAGCGCGAGCTTGACCACCTGCGACAGCAGCCAGGCCAGCATGATCAGTGCGACCGCGATGATGATGACAATGATCGCGCCGCCGCCCGAGCCCTTGCTGTCGCGGTCCGAGGAGGACGACGAC
>DASVOL010000515.1:0-5758 GCA_036383375.1 Bradyrhizobium sp.
CTATTCGCGCACGCGACTTCATGCCCGATCCGACAATACGGCGTCGGCACTGCTGGTCGGACGCACGGCCGACGCGGAAGTCGTGCTGCGCGGCATCGAGAACGGCGCCATCAAGCGGCTCTGGCCGGTCGGCGTGCTCTCACCGTCGGCCGCGGACCGCGGCCAGATGATCCGCAACATTCCGGTGGTCGGCGGCGTCGATGATATCGAAGCCGTGATCCGCGATTTCGAGAGCCGCCAGCGGCCGATCAAGCGTGTGGTCATGACGCCCTCGGCGTTCGAGCCGGATGCGCATCCGGAAAGCGTGCTGATGCGCGCCAAGCGGCTCGGTCTGATTGTCAGCCGCCTGCCGTCGCTGGAGGGCGGCGATACGCCACGGCTCACCAATGTCGCGGTCGAAGACCTGCTGCTGCGCCCGAGCCAGAAGATCGACTACGCGCGGCTCGAGGCGCTGGTGAAGGGCAAGTCCGTCATCGTGACCGGCGGCGGCGGCTCGATCGGCGCGGAGATCTGCGAGAGGGTCGCGACCTTCGGCGCGGCGCGTCTGTTGGTCGTCGAGAACTCGGAGCCGGCGCTCTATGCAGTCACCGAGGCGCTGTCCGCGCGCGACATCGGCCCCGAGATCGAGGGCCGGATCGCGGACATCAGGGATCGCGAGCGCATCACGCGCCTGATGAGCGAGTTCAAGCCCGACATCGTGTTCCATGCCGCGGCGCTCAAGCATGTGCCGATCCTGGAGCGCGACTGGAGCGAAGGGGTCAAGACCAACATCTTCGGCTCCGTGAACGTCGCCGACGCGGCGCATGCGGCCGGCGCGAGCGCCATGGTGATGATCTCGACCGACAAGGCGATCGAGCCGGTGTCGATGCTGGGCCTGACCAAGCGGTTCGCCGAAATGTACTGTCAGGCGATGGATCACGACCTGATGGCCGAGGCCAGGGGCAAGTCGCACATGCGGCTGATCTCGGTGCGGTTCGGCAACGTGCTGGCGTCCAACGGATCCGTGGTGCCGAAATTCAAGGCCCAGATCGAGGCCGGCGGACCGATCACGGTGACCCATCCGGACATGGTCCGCTATTTCATGACGATCCGCGAAGCCTGCGATCTCGTGATCACCGCCGCGACGCACGCCATGACGCCAGCGCGGCCTGACGTCTCGGTCTATGTGCTGAATATGGGGCAGCCCGTGAAGATCGTCGATCTCGCCGAGCGGATGATCCGCCTGTCGGGCCTGCAACCGGGCGTCGATGTCGAAATCGTGTTCAGCGGCATCCGTCCCGGCGAGCGGTTGAACGAGATTCTGTTCGCAAGCCAGGAGCCGACGCTCGAGATCGGCGTTGCCGGCGTCATGGCCGCCAAGCCGAACCAGCCTCCGATGTCGACGCTGCGCAAGTGGCTCGCGGCGCTGGAAGATGCGATCGAGAGAGATGACCGCGTGACCATCCGTGCCGTCCTTCAGGACGCCGTGCCCGAGTTCGGATCGAATGCCGCCTGACCGCGCCGTCCTGCGGGCGATCAGGCAGGACCGTTTCGAAAGCCATTGATGCCCAGCTCCCGAAAAGTCGTGGTCGCCAGCCAGCATTATCCGCCGGACCACAGCACGACCGCCGCGATCATGTCCGCGATCGCCGAACGGATCGCGCAGGAGGCGGACGTGGTGGTGGTGTCGGGGATGCCGGGCTCGGCGCGGGCGCCGGTGCCGGGGCGCCCCGTCGTCGTCGAGATCAGGAACTGGCTGCCGGGCAAGGCGGCGCTGATCAAGCGCGCGCTGGCCGAGGCGCTGTTCACGGTGCGGATGTTCTTCGCGTTGTTGTCGCGGCTGCAGCGGGGCGATGTGGCGCTGACGGTGACGGCCCCGTTCGCGCTTCCTTATGCGGTTGCCGCCGCGGCGAGGTTGAAGGGGGCCAAATCGGCGTTGATCCTGCACGACCTGTTTCCGGATGTTCTCGTGATGGCCGGGCTGCTGCGGCCGACCTCGCTGGTTGCCCGGGCGATGCGCGCGATCAACGCGCTGATGTTCCGTGCCTTGAACGCCGTCATCGTGATCGGCCGCGACGCCGAGAAGCTGCTGCTGCGCTATCGCGGAATGACGCCGGACAAGATCAGGTTCATCCCGAACTGGGCCACGCTCGACCCCGGCGATCGTCCCGTCAGCCCCGATAACCCTTTTCGCAAGGCGATCGCCGCCCGCTTCGTCGTCGGCCTGTCCGGCAATCTCGGCTTCACCCACGATCCGGACATCGTCTTCCAAGCCGCGCGGCTGCTGCGCGACGAGCGCGATATCCATTTCCTGCTCTCGGGATGGGGCATGGGCTTTGCGCGGCTGAAGGAGATGCAGGCCGAGGCCCGGCTCGCCAACGTCACGCTGGTCGAGCGCGTCGCGGATGGCGAGCTCGATGCGCTGCTCTCCAGTGCAGACGTCTGGCTCATTCCCTATCGCGAGAACGTTGCTGGTGTATCGGTCCCGAGCCGGTTCTATAATCTGCTCGCCGCCGGCCGGCCCGTCATCCTGGTCTCCGAACCCGAAGCCGAGGCCGCGCTGACCGTCAGCGAGAACCGGCTGGGCTGGGTCGTCACGCCGGGGCGGCCCGACCGGCTCGCCGATGCGATCAGGATGGCGTCGCAATCGCAGGACGCCGCGATGGCCGAGCGCGCCGTCGCGACCGCGCGGACCTTCAGTCCCGAGCGGGCCCTGTCGAGCTACGCCGCGCTGGTTGCGGAACTGTTATCCAATCATGATGTGGAGCGGACAGCATGAGTGATCGCCGCCCGACGGTTCTGGTAACGGGTGCGAGCGGCTTTGTCGGCCGCCACGTGGTGCCCGAGCTGGAGCAGAACGGCTGGTTGGTGCGGCGCGCGGTGCGCACCCCGCTGCAGGATGCAAACGACGTGGCGATCGGCTCGCTCAGTCCCGCCACCGATTGGCGTGCCGCGCTCGATGGCGTGGACGCCGTCGTTCATCTTGCGGCTCGCGTTCACCAGCAGTCGGATGAGCAGGCGATCGAGCTCTACCGCAATGTCAATATCGAGGGCACGCTGCATCTGGCGCGTTCGGCGGTTGCGGCGGGCGTTCGGGATTTCATCTTTGTCAGCACGATCCTGGTGCATGGGCGCAGCAACTACGGCCGCCCGCCGTTTCGCGAGGACGACGTCCTGACACCTCGCGGCCTCTACGGAAACTCGAAGGCGGCCGCCGAGGTCGGTCTGAAGGAGATTGTGCCGGGCAGCGGCATGAGGGTGACCGTGATCAGGCCGCCGCTGATCTACGGCGCCGGGGCGAAGGGAAATTTCGCCCTGCTCAAGCGTGCGGTGATCAATCGCATGCCGCTTCCGCTCGCCTTCGTGAAGAATCGCCGCGCCTTCCTGTCCGCGGAAAACCTGGCGTCGTTCATCCTGTATCGGTTGTCGCGACCGGGAAATGATTTCGACGTGTTTCTGGTGGCCGATCGCGAGCAGGTCTCGACGCGGGAGTTCGTCGAGCGCCTTGCCCGCGCGGCAGACACCTCGCCGCGTCTGTTCTGGCTGCCGTCGCCGCTCCTGAAAGTGTCGCTCACGGTGGGCGGCCGCAAGGAAGCCTATGACAGCCTGTTCGCCTCGCTCGAACTCGATCTGTCCAAGGTCGCGAGCACCGGATGGCAGCAGCCGATCGGCCTTGACGAGGGGTTGCGGCACGCGCTGCGCCGAACGGATATCTAGATTATTCTTGACGCGAACCGGTATCCGCTTCGCTGGAAAACGTCTGGCCCGATCAGAACGGTCGCGAGAACCGGCGCAGCTGCCAGGTGACGGCGAGCGCGCCGGCCAGCAGCAGGACGATGTCTGCTGCGAGGGAATTGAGGGCGACCGAGGCGAATGCGAGCAGCGCCAACGCCACGTTGAGCGCAAAGACCTCGCCGACGACGCGCCACACCACAAATCCGTTGTCGGTTGCGCGCTGATAAAAGTGCGAGCGGTGCGCGGACCAGAACGGCTCGCGCTGCGCGATGCGGCGAAACAGCGTGACCGTCGCATCGGTCAGATAATAGAGCGGCAGCAGCAGCGCGGCGGCGAATTGCTGATGCAGGGCAAGCTCGAGCAGGCACCAGCCCAGCAGCAAGCCGATCGGCAGGCTGCCGACATCGCCAAGGAATATCTTGGCCACCGGCCGGTTGAACGGCGCGAAGCCGAGCAACGCGCCGCACAGCGCCGCCGCAATCAGCGCGCAAGCCGCGGGCACATGGCCGAAGCTGCCGAGCAGGGCGATGGCCACCGTGATCGGCACGGCCTCGGCCGCCGTCATCAGGTCGAGCCCATCCATGAAGTTGACGAGATTCACGAACCAGAGGCCGGCGATCAGCAGCAGGCCGCGTTCGAGCCAGACCGGGCAGGCCGGAACGAGCCTGAGATCGGCCGGTGCCGAAAACACCACGGCTGCAACGGCGGCCGCCTGCAGCAACAGCCGCGGGACGACGGGTAGCGAGCGGAGGTCGTCGGCAAAGCCCACCACCGCGATGAACAGGCAGGCCGCGAACACCGTGATCGGTATGGTCAGGTCCGGCGATCCGGCCAGCACGATGACGATGCCGCCCGCCAACAGCGTCGCTGCGATGACCGCGATGCCGGCGCCCTGCGGCGTTGGGACGCGGTGCGACGAGCGCGCATTCGGCTTCGCCAGTGCCACGCGCAGCAGCAGGGGCCGCGTTGCCCGGATCAGGACAGCCGAGACCGATGCGGCCAGCACCGCTGCGATCAACGATAGGAGGGGCTCGAAACTGCTCATTGGTCCGGTCACTGAGATCCCGGGACTTCGATAGGCTCGGCGCCCTTGGCGGCTTTCTCCGGGCTCAGGATCCACACCAGGCCGCCGAACACACCGACCACGAACGACACCGCGCCGAACAGCAGCGAGATGTTGACGCCTTCGTTCGCGATCAGGCCGGCATAGCCGAAGGCCAGCGCCATCGTGGCTTCGCGCACCCCCCAGCCCGCGATCGAGATCGGCATCATCGTGATCAGCATCACCGGGGGCAACAATTGGAAGATCTCGCCGAAGGTGACGGGGGCCGCGATCGACTTCACCACGCACCAGCCGATCACGACGGTAACCACGTGAATGGCGATCGAAAGGGTCGCGACCCGCAATCCGTGCTGGCGGCTGAACAACACCCGGTTCGCAATGACCGCGCAGGCGTGGATATGGTGCGTTGCCCACCACTGCTTCAGCCAGGGCCACGGCAACAGGCCGATCACGAGGAAGCCAAATCCGGCTGCAAGCGCGGCGAGGTCGAGCAGCAGCAACGCCAGCCAGCCGTTTGTATCGGAGATCAGCCGGTAGCTCCAGGGCAGGGTGGCCGCGATGACGACGGCCAAGGCGATCAGTCCGACCGCGCGATCGACGAAGATCGAATAGGTGGCTGCGCGCCAGCCCGCACCGGCGCGCGCGACCAGCCAGAGCCGCACGGCGTCGCCGCCGATCGAGGACGGCAGTGTCTGGTTGAAGAAGGTGCCGATCACGTTGAAGCGCATCGCCTGGGATGTCTCCAGCGGCGCGCCGCACTCGACGCTGATCTCGCGCCAGCGCAGCACCCCGAGGAAGATCTGCAGGAAGGTGACCGCGATCGCGAGGCCGAGCCAGCCCAGGCTCTCGACCTGGATGCGGGAGGCGAGGTCATACAGGTTGACCTTGCGCAGCGAGAAATACAGCAGCGCAGCCGAGATCAGGATCTTGACGGTCGAAAGCAGGATTCGGCGCATTTCTGTTCGCGCTGCCAGGTTTTCA
>DASVOL010000516.1:0-3695 GCA_036383375.1 Bradyrhizobium sp.
AAGGGTGGCGGCGTGGCTTGGTGGGAGCGGGGCCGTGCATCCTTCGAGGCTCGCTCCGCTCGCACCTCAGGATGACGGGTCGGCTATCGTGGCGCAGAGCGACAAACAGGTTTCCGGCGAAGACTCCCTGATCGCGCGCTATTTCAAGCCGCTGGCGACCGACCCCGGCGCGTTCGGGCTCGACGACGACGCCGCCGCGCTGCGGGCGGCCGGCGAGGACATCGTCGTCACCACGGATGCGATCGTCGAGGGCGTGCATTTCCTCCCCGATGATCCGCCCGACACGCTGGCGCGCAAGGCGCTGCGGGTGAACCTGTCCGACATCGCAGCCAAGGGGGCTGAGCCGGCCGGTTTCGTGCTGACGCTGGCGCTGCGCGGCGCCGAGGAGGCCTGGCTCAAGCCGTTTGCCCAGGCGCTCGGCGAGGACGCTGCCCATTTCGGCTGCCCGCTGCTCGGCGGCGACACGGTCTCGACGCCGGGCCCGCTGATGATCTCGATCACCGCGTTCGGGCGGCTGCCTCAGGGCAAGATGGTGCACCGCGCAGGCGCAAAGGCCGGCGACCGTGTGTTCGTGACCGGCACGATCGGGGATGCCGCGCTCGGCCTCGATGTGCTCCGGGGCGGTCCGGTCGCGGCGGTGCTGGGGGACGATCCTGGCCGGGATTTTCTCGCGGCCCGCTACCGCGTGCCGCAGCCGCGCAACGCACTTGCCAAGGCCGTCCGCAGCTACGCCAGCGCGGCGATGGACGTGTCCGACGGTCTCGCCGGCGATCTGGCCAAGCTTTGCGCAGCCAGTGGCGTGACGGCCGTGATCAACGTGCCGAGCATCCCGTTGTCGCCTGCGGCCGCCGGGCTGCTCGCGCGCAAGACGATCGGGATCGAGACCCTGGTTGCCGGCGGCGATGACTACGAGCTGTTGTGCGCGGTGGCCGGCGATCGCGCGGATGCCTTTCTGCGAGAGGCACGGCAGGCCAAGATCGCCGTCACGGCGATCGGCGGCCTCATTGCAGGCTTGTCACCGCCAAGCTTCCTCGACGGGCAGGGCAGGGAACTGGCGCTGAAGCGCCTGTCCTACAGCCATTTCTAGAACGTCCGGCCGAAACGCGCCGACTTTCCTTCTAAATTGCTGCCGATATCGGCGTTTTCGGCCGTAGGTGGCGTTGCACAGCGGTAACGATTTTGGCAAGGTCGCGCCCGATTTGAGGCAATCCGTTTTGGGGAGGATTGTCCTCGGAAAAAAAGCGCCTGCCGCCCCCTAGCGGCACAAAGAAGGCGCGGGGGTTACATCAAGGATCTGAGGCAACATTCAATGACAGCTTTATGGTTGATTGTGCTCTGCGGGGCGCTTTCCATCGTCTACGCGATCTGGGCGACGCAGTCGGTCTTGAACGCGGATGCGGGCAGTGCCCGCATGCAGGAAATCGCGGGCGCGGTGCGCGAGGGCGCACAAGCCTATCTGCGGCGGCAATACACCACGATCGGCATGGTCGGTATCGTGATCTTCGTGGTGCTGGCCTACTTCCTCGGCCTTCTGGTGGCGATCGGCTTTGCGATCGGCGCCATCCTGTCGGGTGCGGCCGGCTTCATCGGCATGAACGTCTCGGTGCGCGCCAACGTCCGCACCGCGCAGGCGGCGACCACTTCGCTCGCCGGCGGCCTCGAGCTCGCCTTCAAGGCGGGCGCGATCACCGGCATGCTGGTTGCCGGTCTCGCGCTGCTCGGCGTCACCATCTACTTCATGGTGCTGGTCAAGTTCATGGGGCTGGAAGCGGGTAGCCGCACCGTGGTCGATGCCATGGTGGCGCTCGGCTTCGGCGCCTCGCTGATCTCGATCTTCGCCCGTCTCGGCGGCGGCATCTTCACCAAGGGTGCAGACGTCGGCGGCGACCTCGTCGGCAAGGTCGAGGCCGGTATCCCCGAGGACGATCCGCGCAACCCGGCCACCATCGCCGACAACGTCGGCGACAATGTCGGCGACTGCGCCGGCATGGCGGCCGACCTGTTCGAGACCTATGCGGTGACCGCGGTCGCCACCATGGTGCTCGCGGCGATCTTCTTCGCCAAGACGCCGATCCTTGTGAACATGATGACGCTGCCGCTCGCGATCGGCGGCATCTGCATCATCACCTCGATCATCGGCACCTTCTTCGTCAAGCTCGGCGCCAGCCAGTCGATCATGGGGGCCCTGTACAAGGGCCTGATCGCCACCGGCATCCTGTCGCTGGTCGGCGTCGCGGCGGTGATCAACTGGCTGATCGGCTTCGGCAAGCTCGATGGCGTCGACTACACCGGCATGGCGCTGTTCGAGTGCGGCGTGGTCGGTCTCGTCGTCACCGGCCTGATCATCTGGATCACCGAATACTACACCGGCACCGACTATCGCCCGGTGAAGTCGATTGCGGCAGCCTCGGTCACGGGTCACGGCACCAACGTGATCCAGGGCCTCGCGATCTCGATGGAGGCGACCGCGTTGCCCGCGATCGTCATCATCGCCGGCATCCTGGTCACCTACAGCCTGGCCGGCCTGTTCGGCATCGCGATCGCGACCGCCACCATGCTGGCGCTGGCCGGCATGATCGTCGCGCTCGACGCCTTCGGCCCGGTCACCGACAACGCCGGCGGCATCGCCGAAATGGCGGGTCTGCCCAAGGAAGTGCGCAAGTCGACCGATGCGCTCGACGCGGTCGGCAACACCACCAAGGCGGTGACCAAGGGCTACGCGATCGGCTCCGCCGGTCTCGGCGCGCTGGTGCTGTTTGCGGCCTATAACCAGGACCTCAAATTCTTCATCAGCGACGCGAACGCCCACGCCTACTTCAAGGGCGTCAACCCGGACTTCTCGCTCAACAACCCCTACGTGGTGGTGGGCCTGTTGTTCGGCGGCCTGCTGCCGTACCTGTTCGGCGCGATGGGCATGACGGCGGTCGGACGCGCCGCCAGCGCAATCGTTGAAGAGGTGCGCCGTCAGTTCCGCGAGAAGCCCGGCATCATGCAGGGTACCGACAAGCCGGACTACGGCAAGGCGGTCGACCTGCTGACCAAGGCCGCGATCAAGGAGATGATCATCCCGTCGCTGCTGCCGGTGCTGTCGCCCATCGTCGTCTACTTCCTGATCTATGCGATCGCGGGCGGCGGTGTGGCCGGCAAGTCGGCGGCGTTCTCCGCGGTCGGCGCCATGCTGCTCGGCGTCATCGTCACCGGCCTGTTCGTCGCGATCTCGATGACCTCGGGCGGCGGCGCCTGGGACAACGCCAAGAAGTACATCGAGGACGGCCACTACGGCGGCAAGGGCTCTGACGCCCACAAGTCCGCGGTGACCGGCGACACCGTCGGCGATCCCTACAAGGACACGGCGGGCCCGGCAGTCAACCCGATGATCAAGATCACCAACATCGTGGCGCTGCTGCTGCTGGCGATTTTGGCGCACTGAACGGTACGACAAGACTGAATGCAAAACCCCGCGGTGCAAGCCGCGGGGTTTTTGTTTTGCAGGGATTTCGTTCGGTGTACTGCCGGATGGATCGGCTTTCCGCCAACGATACCCGCCCAACAATCAGACCCGAACAAAACGGAGATCAATCGATGTCGCTGTCATCCGCCCGGAACTACGCGCTCCGCGCCTCCAAGTCGCAGGATCAGAAGGAGGCCATCGAGCTGCTGTCGCAGGCGATCATGGAGCTGGCGATGTCGATGGA
>DASVOL010000517.1:0-1721 GCA_036383375.1 Bradyrhizobium sp.
TTGGCCACGTCGTAGATCACCCTGGCCTTGGGGTCGTCGAAGCTCGGCGTCCGGCGCACGCGAATATCCTCGATGATCTTCGGATCGAGGCCGCCCTTCAGCGCGAGGCGCTTGTGGGCATACCATTCGTAATGCGCGGTCCAGTGCCGCGCGGTGACGAGGATCGCGATCTCCGACAGTTTTGGGGGAAAGATCGTGTCGAAGCGCAGCACCTCGCCGAGCCGCGTGGCATGCCGCGCCATCTCCGGGCTGTTGAGCCAGGCCATCATCGGCGCCGGTGGCGCGCCGCGCTTGCCGGAGATCGACTCGTCGTAGGTTTCTTTCTGGGCGGGGTTCATTTCGCTAGGCGAAAGCAGCTTCAGCCGCATGTCCGTTTCCTCTTGTTTTTCAATCGTTACCCCACTTCGGCGATACACCCGAATGCGCAAGGTGAGTAGCGACGCCAGAGCATGGCGCGGCTGCGAGGCATATTGAATTCGGCGGCTGCGTAGGTCTAAGGTCGAATCCAATTCGTCGAATTTGACTGGAAACGCACCATGGCTGACCTTGAGAAATTCCGCGCGGAGACCCGCGCCTGGCTGGAGCAGAACTGCCCGGCCGAGATGCGCAAACCGATGACCTCCGATGGCGACACCTTCTGGGGTGGCCGCAACGCGAAATTCTCCTCGGACGCGCAGCGGGTCTGGTTCGAGCGGATGCGCGACAAGGGTTGGACCGTGCCGCATTGGCCGAAGCAATATGGCGGCGGCGGCCTCGACGGCGAGGAAGCCAAGATCGTGCGCCAGGAGATGGCGGCGATCGGCGCGCGGGCGCCGCTGACCTCGTTCGGCATCTCGATGCTCGGACCGGCGCTGCTGCAATACGGCACCGACGAGCAGAAGAAGGAGCATCTGCCGAAGATCACCGCGGGCCTGATCCGCTGGTGCCAGGGTTATTCCGAGCCCAACGCCGGCTCCGATCTCGCCTCGCTGCAGACCCGCGCCGTCGGCGACGGCGACGACTACATCATCAACGGCCAGAAGATCTGGACGTCCTACGCCAACTATGCCGACTGGATCTTCTGCCTGGTGCGCACCGATCCCGCGGCCAAGAAGCACGACGGCATCAGCTTCATTCTGTTCGACATGACGTCGAAGGGCGTGTCCACGAAACCGATCCTTCTGATCTCCGGCTATTCGCCGTTCTGCGAGACCTTCTTCGACAATGTCCGCGTGCCGAAGTCGCATGTCGTGGGCACCGTCAATCGCGGCTGGGATGTCGCGAAATATCTGTTGCAGCACGAGCGCGCGATGATCTCGGGCATGGGCGAGCGCGGCGTCGGCCGTCCGCTCGGCCAGATCGCAGCCGACTCGGTCGGCGCGGACCCGCAAGGGCGGCTCGACGACGCGCAGCTGCGCAGCCAGATCGCGAGCTTCGAGGTCGACGAGGCCGCGCTCGCCGCGGCGGCGGAGCGCGCGGTCGATCTCGCCAAGGCCGGCCAGTCGCATCCGGCGTTCTCCTCGGCGATGAAATATTACGGCACCGAGCTCAACAAGCGCCGTTATGAAATCCTGATGTCGGCCGGCGGCATCGACGCGCTGGAATGGGAGAGCGACCGCTCCAGGGGCGGCGCCCGTCCGCGCGCCTGGCTGCGCACCAAGGCCAACTCGATCGAGGGCGGCACCTCGGAGGTGATGCTCGGCATCGTCGCCAAGCGCATCCTCGATCTGCCGGGGGCGTGA
>DASVOL010000518.1:0-4279 GCA_036383375.1 Bradyrhizobium sp.
CCCCGTAGTTCGGCGCATTGAACATTGGCCACCGGACCGCTAACGCATCATCAGCCCACCTGTTCCTGGAAGTCAGGAACCCGTTCTGCCGGATACCAAGCGCGATGGATGAATGGATCGACTATTACGATTCCACGCATACGATCTATGCGAGCCGACTGCACCGCGACCTGCATTTCCAGGTCATCGCCAACGACATCATCGGCTACATCACCTCGCCCGACGCCGTGGTGCTGGACTATGCCTGCGGTGAGGCGCTGTCGGCGGCGAAGGTCGCCAATGCCTGCGCCCAGCTCTATCTGGCGGAGCCGGCGCCCGGCGTGCGCGGCCGCCTGGTCGCGCGCTTCGCGTCCGACACCAGGATCCGCGTCCGCTCGCTCGACGAGCTGAAGAACATGGCGGCGGATTCGATCGACCTCGTGGTGATGAACTCGGTGGCGCAATACATGACGCCGCAGGAGCTCGACACCGCATTCGACGTAATCCACCGGCTGCTGAAACCCTCGGGCCGTTTCGTGCTCGGGGATATCCTGCGGCCCGAAGTCGGCATGGCCAGGGACGTCATCGCGCTGCTGCGCTTCGCCGCGACCCACGGCTTCCTGCGCGATGCCTTGATCGGGCTCGCCTCGACCGCGCTGTCCGATTACCGGCAGCTGCGCACCAAGATCGGGCTGCAGCGCTACCGCGAGGACGAGATGATCGCGAAGCTCGCCGCTGCGGGGTTTGACGCCACGCGCGCGCCGCGCAACATCGGGCACAATCCGTGGCGGACGACGTTCGTGGCCCACCACTGATCAGAGGTTGCGCAACGATATTAGGGTTAACCAAAAGTAAACATGGCGGCCGCTGAAATAATCAGCAATGATCCACTCGGCCCGGTGGCGGAAGCGTCGACGCGGCAGTGGTGCAACACTGTTTATCCTGGTTCAAATCCAGGCCGGGCCTCCACGCTTCGCCCTGACGGGCTACGCGTGGCGCAGCCAGGCTGACCGGCGGGGCAAAGCGTGTCCGGCGTAGCTTGAGCGTAGCGAAAGCGCAGACGGACTGGGCAGCGAGCCCTCGGGGTGAAGCCGGGCTCGGCAAACGACAGCACCAACCCCCGAGTACCCCCAACCGGGCATGGGTCGAATGAGGAATTTCCCCCACAATCGCAGTTGATTGGGCGTTTTTGGGGGTTTCGCGGGTGCGGAAACTGGTCTAAAGACCACCCGCGCGCGAGGGATCGCGCTTCCGGCGCTACAAGACGTGGCGCATGGCTCGAGGGACGCGCGGGACGCGCGCCCTTTTTTTGTGCCCAAATTCCAGTCCGCGAGAGCTGATGCCCAAAAGAACCGACATCTCCACCATCCTGATCATCGGCGCCGGTCCCATCGTGATCGGCCAAGCCTGCGAATTCGACTATTCCGGCACGCAGGCGGTGAAGGCTCTGAAGGAAGAGGGTTACCGCGTCGTCCTCGTCAATTCCAATCCGGCCACCATCATGACCGATCCGGAACTGGCGGACGCGACCTATATCGAACCGATCACCCCCGAGATCGTCGGCAAGATCATCGAGAAGGAGCGCAACGTCATCCCGGGCGGCTTCGCGCTGTTGCCGACCATGGGCGGCCAGACCGCGCTGAACTGCGCGCTCTCGTTGCGCCGGCAGGGCACGCTCGACAAGTTCGACGTCGAGATGATCGGCGCCACGGCTGACGCCATCGACAAGGCCGAGGACCGCCAGCTGTTCCGCGAGGCCATGACCAAGATCGGGCTGGAGACGCCGAAATCGCGGCTCGCCAACGCCTCGGCGCTGAAGAAGACCTACCGCGACAAATATCTTGCCGAGCGGGAGAAGCTGTCCGGCGAGGCGCTGGAAGAACTCGAGCGGCAATGGACGCTCGGCGAGAACGACCGCCGCAAACGCTATCAGGAGCACGCCTTCGGCGAGGCGTTGATGGCGCTGTCGGAGATCGGCTTGCCTGCGATCATCCGGCCCTCCTTCACGATGGGCGGCACCGGCGGCGGCATTGCCTACAACAAGGAAGAATTCCTCGACATCATCGAGCGCGGGCTCGACGCCTCGCCGACCAACGAGGTCCTGATCGAGGAAAGCGTGCTCGGCTGGAAAGAGTACGAGATGGAGGTGGTGCGCGATAAGAAGGACAATTGCATCATCATCTGCTCGATCGAGAACCTCGATCCGATGGGCGTGCATACCGGCGATTCCATCACCATCGCGCCGGCCCTGACGCTGACCGACAAGGAATACCAGGTCATGCGCGACGCCTCGCTGGCGGTGCTGCGCGAGATCGGCGTCGAGACCGGCGGCTCCAACGTCCAGTTCGGCATCAACCCGGTCGACGGCCGCATGGTCGTGATCGAGATGAATCCGCGCGTGTCGCGCTCGTCGGCGCTGGCCTCGAAAGCCACCGGCTTCCCGATCGCCAAGGTCGCGGCCAAGCTCGCGGTCGGCTACACGCTCGACGAGATCGCCAACGACATCACCGGCGGCGCCACGCCCGCCTCGTTCGAGCCGACCATCGACTACGTCGTCACGAAGATCCCACGCTTTGCGTTCGAGAAATTCCCCGGCGCCTCCTCCACGCTGACCACCTCGATGAAGTCGGTCGGCGAAGTGATGGCGATCGGCCGCACCTTCCAGGAGAGCCTGCAGAAGGCGCTGCGCGGGCTCGAGACCGGCCTGACCGGTCTCGACGAAATCGAGATCGAGGGGCTCGGCCGCGGCGACGACAAGAACGCGATCCGCGCCGCGCTCGGCACGCCGACGCCGAACCGAATCCTGCAGGTCGCGCAGGCGATGCGGCTCGGCTGGACCGACGAGGAGATCTTCAACTCCTGCAAGATCGACCCCTGGTTCCTGGCGGAGATGCGCGCCATCGTCGAGATGGAGGACAAGGTCCGCAGCAACGGCCTGCCGCCGAACGCGTTCGCAATGCGAACCCTGAAGGCAATGGGCTTCTCGGACGCACGGCTCGCCGTGCTCACCGACACCACCGAGGCCGACGTCACCGCCAAGCGCCACGCGCTCGGGGTGCGCCCGGTGTTCAAGCGCATCGACACCTGCGCGGCCGAGTTCGCTTCGCCCACCGCCTACATGTATTCGACCTATGAGCGGCCGTTCGCCGGCGAGCTTGCCGACGAAAGCGCACCGTCCGACCGCAAGAAGGTGATCATTCTCGGCGGCGGACCGAACCGCATCGGCCAGGGCATCGAGTTCGACTATTGCTGCTGCCACGCCTGCTTCGCGCTCGAGGACGCCGGCTACGAGACCATCATGGTCAACTGCAATCCGGAAACGGTGTCGACCGACTACGACACTGCGAACCGGCTGTATTTCGAGCCGCTCACCGCCGAAGACGTGCTGGAGATCGTGGCGACCGAGCGCAAGAACGGCACACTGCACGGCGTGATCGTGCAGTTCGGCGGCCAGACCCCGCTGAAGCTTGCCCGTGCGCTCGAAGCCGCCGAAGTGCCGATCCTCGGCACCTCGCCCGATGCGATCGACCTCGCCGAGGACCGCGACCGCTTCAAGCGTGTGCTCGACAAGCTCCGCCTCAAGCAGCCGAAGAACGGCATCGCCTATTCGGTCGAGCAGGCACGCCTCGTGGCCGCCGATCTCGATCTGCCGCTGGTGGTGCGCCCGTCCTACGTGCTCGGTGGCCGCGCGATGCAGATCATCCGCGAGGAGACCCAGCTCAACGATTATCTGCTCGGCACCCTGCCCGAGCTGGTGCCCGCCGACGTCAAGGCACGCTACCCGAACGACAAGACCGGACAGATCAACACCGTGCTCGGCAAGAACCCGCTGCTGTTCGATCGCTATCTGTCCGATGCGACCGAAGTCGACGTCGACTGCCTCTCCGACGGCAAGGACACCTTCATCGTCGGCATCATGGAGCACATCGAGGAAGCCGGCATCCACTCCGGCGACTCCGCCTGCTCGCTGCCGCCGCATTCGCTCGACGCCAAGACCATCGACGAGCTGGAGCGCCAGACCCGCGAGCTCGCGCTCGGCCTCGACGTGGTCGGCCTGATGAACGTGCAATACGCCATCAAGGACGGCGAGATCTACGTGCTCGAGGTCAATCCGCGCGCATCCCGCACCGTGCCGTTCGTCGCCAAGGTGGTCGGCACCCCGGTCGCCAAGATCGCGGCGCGGATCATGGCCGGCGAGAAGCTCGCCGACTTCAAGCTGAAGAAGAAGAAGCTCGACCATGTCGGCGTCAAGGAATCGGTATTCCCGTTCGCGCGCTTCCCCGGCGTCGACACCGTGCTC
>DASVOL010000519.1:0-7457 GCA_036383375.1 Bradyrhizobium sp.
ACGATCCGGCACAGATAGTCCATCTCGCTGCGGGTGCCGTCCTCGGCCGACCATTCGACGTCGTCGATCTGGTTGCGGGCGCGGGCGACCATCGCGACCGAGGTCTCGATGACCTCCTCGGGGGTCTTGTTCAGCTTCACGCGCATGTGCAGCGGCGAGGTCGCGATCACGGTGTGGACGCGGCCGCGGCGGGCGAACTTGACGGCTTCGGCGCAGCGGTCGATGTCGGCCGGGTGGGCACGGGAGAGGCCCGCGATGACCGAGTTCTTGGAGCGGCGGGCGATCTCGCTGACCGCCTGGAAGTCGCCTTCCGAGGTGATCGGGAAGCCGGCCTCAATGACGTCGACGCCCATATCGTCCAGCAACTCGGCGACCTCGAGCTTCTCCTCGAAGGTCATAGTGGCGCCGGGGCACTGCTCGCCGTCGCGCAAGGTGGTGTCGAAAATGATGACGCGGTCCTTATCGGACTTGTTCACGGTGGCCATGTCAGAAATTCCTTTAAGCTTTTGCGCCCGTCATGTTGCTCCTTGAGCAATTGCTTGGGCGATTATCAGGGTCCGGTGATCTCGTACAAACCCCTGAGTGCCCAGGCGCAAACGCCCAGCCGGCCCTCAGGGGCAGGTAAGAAGCAGGCCGCCAATAAGCAGGGTGGGCCGTGCGGCCAGGATCGTGGCGGTAGCCTGAGCCACCTCCCCCGAAATCCTATCGATTTGGCCGCGAATCAGCATTGCCAGACCCTGTTGAGCGCCGAAATCCTCGGGCAAAACCGTTGACGGTTGGTTGCCGGGAGCGCTTGGACGCCGTCGTTCTAGACGATTATGGCAAGCCGCCGCAATGGGTAAAGATGGTCAGTGGGGTTGACCTTATCGTACCGCATGGCTCCGCCCGTCCCTGTCCTCTCACCTCCTCCCGCGCGAGGACGCGCGCAGGCTCGACGGCGAGCGACCGTAGAGGTTGGCGAAGGCGGCGTTGAAACGGCGGACGCTGCCGAAGCCGGCACGGAAGGCGATCTCGGTCATCGCGTCATCCGTGGTGTCGATCAGCCGCTTGGCGCGCTGGACGCGGCGGGTGGTCGCGACCTGCTGCGGGCTGGCGCCGACATGGCGCTCGAACAGCCGAGCGAGGTGGCGCGAGGTGATGCCGAGCCGGTCGGCCAACGCGGCAACCGAGCCGCGCTCGAGCGCGCCGCCGTCGATCAGCTTCAGCGCGCGCGCAACCGTGGAGCGGGTGCCGTTCCACGCCGGACAGAACGGCGCGGTTTCGGGACGGCAGCGCAGGCATGGCCGATAGCCCGCCGCCTCGGCCGCGGCAGCAGTGGGGTAGTAGCTGACGTTGCGCGGCAGCGGATGCTTCACCGGACAGACCGGGCGGCAATAGATCCGGGTGGTCTTCACCGCGGTGAAGAAGCGGCCGTCATAGCGCGCGTCGCGCCGCAGCCGCGCAGCGTTGCAGACCTCGAAGCTGAGCATGGCCGGACACTAGCGCATCGCGCGATCAGGGGAAGTGGTCCGCGGTGATGGGGTCCGATTCCGGCCAGCATGCCTCGCCGCGCTGGCCTAGATCGAGCCGATCGATCCCTCCCTGGAGACATCGCAATGACGAGCCCAACCAACAAGGAAATCGTTCTCAACGCCTGGCAGACGTTCAGGACCCGCGACGCCAACCTGATTGCCGCCGCGTTCGCACCGGATGCCGAATGGATCGCACCGGCGCGCAATGCCACCGCGGTCGCGCTCGATCACACCGATCACATGATCGGCGCGGAGGCGATCGCCCGCTTCATCGCAACCGAGATGCATCGCCTGTTCACCGAGATCGACATCGCGTTCCGCGCCGTTCATGCCGACGGCGACAGCGTGATCGTCGAGGAGCGCATGCGCGCGACGCTGCCGGGCGGCCGGTCCTACGACAATGATTACTGCTTCGTGTTCGTCGTCGAGGCAGGCCGTATCAGGCAGGTGCGGGAATACATGGATACGCGCAAGGGCTGGCAGATGGTGTTTGGAGAGGCCGCGGCCTGAGGACGGCCATTGCCGACTGGAGAGGGACGCGCTGCCGAAAGGGCTCCCTCCCCCTTTCGCTCCTGACGTGGACAATCGGCGCCGGGGCAAAAGGCGGGGCGCGCCCGCTCGCAGTGAAACCTTTCCTACACCATGACTCCTTGCGTGGCAGCGGCGACAGCCGCGGCACGGATGCGGCCGGGTAAGTCAATCTTTGTTCAACTGGTTGCATCTAGTGTGCCGGCGGCGACCGGGTGTTAAGGGCGCGTCCTTTGGTTGGTTAAGGAGATATCAGGATCATGCCCACGACGAACCTGGCCGAAGGGCCCAATCAGCGCCAAGCCGGCTTCAATCTCTTCCTGGTCGGATTCCTGATCCTGTTTCTCGAGCTGGCCTGCATCCGTTGGTTCTCGGCCAAGGTCGTGTTCCTGCAATTCTTCACCAATATCGTGCTGCTGGCGGCCTTCCTCGGCATGTCCTGCGGCTGCCTTGCCGCGCGGCGGAGCACCAACTGGCTTGCGCTGTTCCCGGGGCTCGCCCTCGTAACCTTCGCTGCCGTGGTCACGATCATGGTGCTGTATTCCAACTGGGGCCAGTTCGCGGTCGACGTCGGCCATCAGGCCTCGCCGCAGGAGGTGTTCTTCGGCACCGAGTATCGCAACCCGGATCTCGCCAAATTCGTCGTGCCGATCGAGGCGATCGCCGGGCTGTTCTTCGTATTGATCGCGCTGATGTTCGTCGGCCTCGGCCAGACGCTCGGCCGCGCCTTCGACGCCTACCCCAACCGCGTCGCCGGCTATTCGCTGAATATCGGCGGCAGCCTCGCCGGCATCGTCGGATTCTCGCTGCTGTCGTTCGCGCAGGCGCCGCCGGTGGTCTGGTTCGGGATCAGCTGCGCGGGCATCGTCTACCTGCTCTACCAGGACAAGGCGCTGTCGCTCCTGCGCCTCGTGACGATCATCGTCGTGGTGGGATTTACCGCCTTCTACACCGATCGCTCCGGCAGCCATGACATCCGCTGGTCGCCCTACTACGCCGTCGACCTCAACAAGGCGAACGGCGTGATCACCGTCAACAGCATCGGCCATCAGGAAATGATGCCGTTCAGCGAACGCGGCTCGTCGTATTCGCTGATCCACCTGCTGCAGAAGCACAGCGGCGGCGCGCCGTTCAAGGACGTCATGATCATCGGCGCCGGTTCCGGCAACGACCTCGCGCACGCCTTGCGCTTCGGCGTCGAGCGCATCGATGCGGTCGAGATCGATCCTGCGATCCAGAACATCGGCATCCAGAACCATCCCGACAAGCCCTATCAGGATCCGAGGGTGGTGCCGCATCTCGACGACGGCCGGCATTTCCTGCGCACCACCGAACGCAAATACGATCTGGTGGTGTATGCCCTCGTCGACTCGCTGATCCTGCACAGCGGCTACGCCAACATCCGGCTCGAAAGCTATCTGTTCACCGAACAGGCGTTCCAGGACGTCCGCCGCGTGCTGAAGCAGGACGGCGTGTTCGTGATGTACAACTACTATCGCCAGGGCTGGATCGTGCAGCGTGTCGCCGAGATGGCGAAGCAGGTGTTCGGCTGCGATCCGCTGGTGCTGCCGCTGCCCTACAAGGAAACGCTGACCTCGTCCGAAGCGGTCGGCTTCACCACCATCATCGCGGGCTGCAATCCGCGCATCTCCACCGCGTTCCGCGATCGCGGCCAATTCTGGCTGAACAGCATTCCGCCGGAGAACCTTACGGTCGACGGCTTCGAGAAGCCACAGGACAAGGCTGCCGCCCAGCACGGCGACTGGGTGCCGCTGGCACCGGCGAAGCTGGTGGTCGACAATGAAGGCGCCAAGCAATCGACCAGCGACGACTGGCCGTTCCTCTATGTCAGCGGCAGGCTGATCCCCGACCTGACCGTTCGCTCGATGATCCTGCTCGGCGTGCTCGGGCTCGGCCTGGTCTATCTGTTCAAGCCGAAGGGCGCGTGGCGGCCCAACAACCGGATGTTCTTCCTCGGCGCAGCCTTCATGCTCCTCGAGACCAAGGCGGTGGTGCAGATGGCGCTGCTGTTCGGCAGCACCTGGCTGGTCAACTCGGCGGTGTTCTTCACCGCGCTGCTGCTGATCCTCGCGGCCAACCTGTACGTGATCAAGGTGCCGTCGACCCGGCTGGTCCGGCACTATGCCGGGCTGATCGCGCTGCTGGCGGTCTCGGTGCTGGTGCCGCTCGACACGTTCCTGAGCGGCGGCATCGTCTGGCGCTACGCGATCCCGTGTGCGCTGGCGCTCGGCCCGATGTTCTTCGCCGGCGTGATCTTTGCCCGCTCGTTCCGCGACGAAGCCAATCCCGATCAGGCGTTCGGATCGAACATCGCGGGATCGGTGATCGGCGGCCTCGCCGAGTCGTGCTCGACCCTGCTCGGCTTCCGCTATCTGCTGATCGTCGCGATCGGCTTCTATCTGCTGTCCGCCTGGATGCCCTCGCGCAAGGGCTAGCGAGGGCTGCTTGCGTGCCTGATGCCGCACGGGAGTGAGGGACACACCTGAGGTTCCCTCACCCCGTCACCGGGGCATATTGCCAAAATATCGAAAACAACCCCATGCACAGTAGCCGGCGGCTGCCGGCGTTCGACATTGCAGCTTGACACGTCGGGCAAATCAGTCGTATTTTTCCATTATTCCGAAATCGTGCAAGCTACACGAGCGAGAGAAAGACGCGGCGCTACTTTTTCACCGCCTCCTTCTTCGCGGGCGCCTTCTTCTCCGCCGCGGCGCCCCTTTGTTCGGCTGCGCCGCCCTTGCCTTCCGCCTCCAGCGCCGCGCGGACGCGCTTGAATTCGCTGAGCTCGGCCTTGTCGACTTCGGGGAATTTCAGCTCGAGCTTGTCGAGCGCATTGACGATGGTTGAGCCGATCACGACGCGGGCGAACCATTTGTGGTCGGCGGGCACGATGTGCCAGGGCGCGTCCGCGGTCGCGGTGTGGTGGATCATGTCCTGATAGGCCGCCTGGTACTTGGCCCACAGCGCGCGCTCGGTGACGTCGGCCATCGAGAACTTCCAATTCTTGGCCGGCTCCTCGAGCCGGTCGAGGAAACGCCGGCGCTGCTCCTCCTTGGAAACGTGCAGGAAGAATTTCAGGATCATGGTGCCGTTGCGCGACAAATAGCGCTCGATCGCTGCAATGTCCTCGAAGCGCTCGCGCCAGATGTCCTTGGTCACCAGCTTCTTCGGGAGCTTCTGCTTGCCGAGCACTTCGGGATGCACCCGCACCACGAGGCATTCCTCATAGTAGGAGCGGTTGAAGATGCCGATGTGGCCGCGCTCCGGCAGTGCGATCATGGCGCGCCACATGAAATCGTGGTCGAGTTCCTTGGTCGAGGGCTGCTTGAACGAGGAGACCTCGCAGCCCTGCGGATTGACGCCCTCGAACACGCTCTTGATCGCACTGTCCTTGCCGGCAGCGTCCATGCCCTGGAAGATCAGCAGCAGCGACCAGCGGTCCTGGGCGTAGAGCTTCTCCTGGAAGTCGTTGAGCCGCTTGCGATTGGCCTCGATGATCTTGCCGCCGGCGTCCTTGTCGATGCCCCCCTTCTCGGCGGTCGGATACGACTTGAGGTGAAATTCGCCCGATCCGTCGAAGCGGAACGGTGCGACGAAGGGTTTCAGTTCATCGGCGAGCGATGGGGACGGTTTGCTGCTCATGGCCTCTCGACGGCTTGCGTGGCGATTTGATCCGGTCGATCACGCTACCAAGAATGCCCTTGGGCAGGAAGATGATGAACAACACCAGCAGCACGCCATAGACCAGATTGTCCCAGCCGACCGCCTTGGTGCCGAACGAGATGCGCAGCACCTCGGCCAACACGATGGTGATGATGGCGCCGACCGTCGGCCCCAGCGCGACATAGACGCCGCCGACGATTGCCGCGAACACCATCTGCAGCGAGACCGCGATACCGCTCACGGTGTCCGGCGAGATGAACATCTGGTACTGGCAGTAGAGCGCGCCGGACAGCGCCGTCATCAACGCGCTGATCAGGGTGATCTTGAGCTTCTCGGCGGTGACGTTGACGCCGGCCGCGGCCGCCGCGTCCTCATCCTCCGAGATCGCCTCCATGGCATGGCGGATCATGCTGCGGTCGATCGCGCGCCAGATCACGAGGCCTGCGACCCAGACCGCGAGCGCGATCAGATACCAGGTGATCTTGTCGTCGAATTGCAGCGCGAACAGCCCTTTGCCGCTCGGGGCGCGCTGCGGCGTGTAGCCGAGCGAGCCGCCGGTATAGTCGCGGGTCGCGGTGATGACCTGCAGCACAATGCCGGACAGTGCCAGGGTCACCAGCACGAAGTAATGCCCGGTGATACGGAAGCGGAAGCAGGGATAGGCGACGACGAGCGCGAGCACGCCGGCGGTCGCCATGCTCAGGGGAATACCGATCCAGGGCGAGACGCCGAGGTGGTTCCAGAGCAGCGCCGTGACATAGGCGCCGATGCCCATGAAGCCGCCATGGCCGAGCGAGACCAGGCCGAAGCGGCCCATGATCGACCACGAGGTGTAGGCGAACGACCAGATCAGGATCAGCACCAGCACGTGCAGATGATAGGGATCACGATGCACGAAGGGCAGCGCGACGAGCGCGAGCAGCGCGATGATCCAGCCGGCGGCCTGCCTGTTCACGAGCGCCTCGCGAGCAGGCCCGCGGGCCGGATGAACATCATGACGATAAAGAAGGCGAACGCCAGCACGTAGCCCCATTCGAGATCGGAGAACAGGCCGCCGAGCGAGATGATCTCGGCAAATACGAAAGCGGCGATGAAGCCGCCGATGAAATTGCCGAGGCCGCCGAGCACGCAGATCAGGAAGGTGATCGGTCCGAACGACAACCCGACGAACGGATGCACGTCATATTGCAGCACCAGGAGGCACGCAGCGAGGCCGGCGAGCCCGCCGCCGATCGCCGAGGTGACGAGATAGATGCGCTTGGGGTCGACGCCCATCAGCGGCATGATCTGGCGGTCCTGCGCGATGGCGCGGATCGCGGTGCCGGTGAAGGTGCGGGTCAGGAACAGATAGACGCCGACCATGCCGACCAGCGCCGCGCCGAACGATAGTAGTCGCGCGTAGCTGAAATTCATCTCGCCGAGCGCCAGCACCGGCAGGCGGATGCCGAGATTGCGGAAGTCGATGCCGAAGGCGACGGTGGCAAAACTCTGCAGGATGAACAGCACGCCGCCGGTGGCGAGCAGCTGGTTGATCGGCGGCGCCGTCAACAGCGGCGCGATGACCAGGAAATGCAGCGCGGCACCGAGCAGCGCCACCAGCAGGATGACGAGCGGCGCGGCGGCCCAGTACGGCAGATGAAACACCTGCACGAGGTAGTACATGCCGTACATGCCGATCATCACGAGCTCGGCGTAGCAGATCCAGGTGACGTCGATGACGCCGAAGATCAGGTT
>DASVOL010000520.1:0-2985 GCA_036383375.1 Bradyrhizobium sp.
CGGCGCTTGCCGAGACCATTCTTTCAACCTAGCTAGAGCCCATGACCGACTTCTCCCCCCGCGAAATCGTTTCTGAACTTGACCGTTTCATCGTCGGCCAGGCCGACGCCAAGCGCGCGGTGTCGATCGCGCTACGCAACCGCTGGCGGCGGCTGCAGCTTGCCGGTTCCCTGCGCGAGGAGGTTCTGCCCAAGAACATCCTGATGATCGGGCCGACCGGCGTCGGCAAGACCGAGATCGCGCGGCGGCTGGCCAAGCTCGCGGGCGCGCCGTTCCTCAAGGTCGAAGCCACCAAGTTCACCGAGGTCGGCTATGTCGGCCGCGACGTCGAGCAGATCGTCCGCGACCTCGTCGAGGTGGCGATTTCGCAGACCCGTGAGCGCAAGCGCAAGGACGTCCAGGCCCGCGCCCAGCTCGCCGCAGAGGAGCGCGTGCTGGATGCGCTGGTCGGCCCCGGATCGAGCCCCGCGACACGGGAGTCGTTCCGCAAGAAACTGCGCGCCGGCGAGCTCAACGACAAGGAAATCGAGATCGAGACGCAATCGTCCGGCAGCGGCATGCCGATGTTCGAAATCCCCGGCATGCCCGGCGCCCAGATGGGCGCGATCTCGCTCGGCGACATCTTCGGCAAGATGGGCGGACGCAGCAAGACCCGCCGCCTGACGGTGGAAGGCTCGCACGAGATCCTCGTCAACGAGGAATCCGACAAGCTACTCGACACCGACCAGGTGGTGCAGGAGGCGATCAACGCCGTCGAGAACAACGGCATCGTGTTCCTCGACGAGATCGACAAGATCTGCGTGCGCGAGAACCGCGCCGGCGGCGACGTCTCCCGCGAGGGCGTGCAGCGCGATCTGCTGCCGCTGATCGAAGGCACCACGGTCTCGACCAAGCACGGCGCGGTCAAGACCGACCACATCCTGTTCATCGCCTCGGGCGCCTTCCATATTGCGAAGCCCTCGGACCTGCTGCCCGAACTGCAGGGCCGCCTGCCGATCCGCGTCGAGCTGCGGGCGCTGACCCGCGACGACATGCGCCGGATCCTGACCGAACCGGAAGCGTCGCTGATCAAGCAGTATGTCGCGCTGCTGAAGACCGAGGGCGTCACGCTCGACGTCACCGACAGCGCGATCGACGCACTCGCCGATGTCGCGGTCGCGGTCAATTCCACGGTCGAGAATATCGGCGCGCGGCGGCTGCAGACCGTGATGGAGCGGGTGCTGGACGAGATCTCCTTCACCGCCCCC
Source organism: Bradyrhizobium sp. (assembly GCA_036383375.1). Lineage (GTDB taxonomy): Bacteria > Pseudomonadota > Alphaproteobacteria > Rhizobiales > Xanthobacteraceae > Bradyrhizobium. Next base: position 1,248 of record DASVOL010000520.1, read on the forward strand.
GACCGCCACGGCGAGACCATTCAGGTCGACGCCGACTACGTGACCAAGCATGTCGGCGACCTCGCCAAGAACGCCGATCTGAGCCGGTTTATTTTGTAGGCGGCGCAGCCATCGTCGCCCCGGCGAAGGCCGGGGCCCATAACCCCAGCAGCCCGCAGTAACCAAGACTCGGGCCGACATTCCCTCTAAAAACTGCCTTCGGTGGTTATGGGTCCCGGGTCGCGCTTCGCTTGCCCGGGACGACGAGAGTGGGCGATTGATGAATCTGCGAGTCTGGGAAAACCCCTGGCGCTTGATGCTGGCCGTCAATGCGGCCGTGCTGGTCGGGGTGTTCCTGCACAAGATCGCGCTGCCGCCCTTCGTCCCCTACATCCACCTCTTGGTCGACTATCACTACGGCTTCACCAAGCGCGCGCTGATCGGCGCGATCGTGTCGCTGTTCACCGACAAGGTGCCGGTGTGGCTGGTGTTTGCGCTGGCCGGCTCGGTGTGGCTGGTGACGCTCGGGCTGTTCGTCAAACTCTTTCAGAAGACATTCGGCTTCGACGATGCGCATTGGCCGCTGTTCGTGTTCATCGCGGGATCGCCGTTCTTCCTGAAGAATTTCATGCACACGCTCGGCCATTTCGACATCTATGGCTGCGCGCTGACGATCGTGCTGCTGCTGATCCCGGCGCGCTCGCTCGTCTACGTGCTGATCGCGGCGCTGTTCTCGATCCTGCTGATCCTGATCCATCACATCTTCGTTCTGATGTATGTTCCGACCATCGCGGCGATCGTGGTGCTGCGCTTCTATCTGATGCAACGCGTGACGCCGCGAGGCATCGCCGTCGGCCTCGTGGCGCTCGCCGCGGTCGGCAGCCTGTTCCTGGGCGCGCAGTTCGCCGGCACGGTCGAGGTGCCCTATGACGAATTCATCCGTCACCTGCAAAGCCGGATGGCCGATCCGTCGCGGACCGATCTGCTTCAGTTCGGCTACATCTGGTACCAGCCGCTGTCGAAGGAGTTCGCCGACACCTGGGCGCGGATGCCCTCGAACATCCTGGGCGTCCCGGTGTTTGCACTGCTGATCTGGCTGCACGTGCCGCTGTGGCGCTATTTGGCGCGGCTGATCGACGCGCTGGCGAATGAGCTGCATCGGCGCATCGTGCTTGCCGCGCTCATCATGATCAGCGCCGGCTATTTGGTGATGTTCGTGACCGTGTTCGACTATTCGCGCTGGATCTCGAACTGGGCGGTTTGCATGTTCCTGATGCTGCATGCCGTGAAGATGCTGCCGGCATCGAAGGACGTGCCCCCGATCCCGTCAGACGATCGCACGACGACGATCTTGGGCTGGATCGTCACACTGATCCCCCGCGTCGGGATCGTGCGGCCGTTTTAGGCATTTTTGTTTGCGCATGATCATTCTCGGAAAACCGCTTCACACTTTTCCGGATCATGCTCAACGCGCGCGCCGGACGCGCACATAGAGCGCGCCCTCGCCGCCATGGCCGATATGCGCTTCCTCGAAGCCAACGACGAGCGAGCGGAATTCCGGCAGGCTGAGCCATTCAGGCACCTGGCGGCGCAGCACGCCGCGTTCGGACTCCAGCCCGCCGACCTTGCCCTTGCCGGTGATGACCAGCACGAAGGTGAGCCCGTCGCTGTGCGCGCGTTGCAGGAAGGCGAACAGCATGCGATGCGCGCGAAGCTGCGTCATGCCGTGCAGATCGAGCCGCGCATCGATCTCCTGTCG
>DASVOL010000521.1:0-2512 GCA_036383375.1 Bradyrhizobium sp.
CGAAGATGTTGATCTTGGTGTCCTGGTCGAAATAGATCAGCACGTTGCGGCAGAAGATGACGTCGAACACGCCGAGCTGCGAAAAGTCATGCAGCAGGTTGAGCTGACGGTGCTGAACCATGGCGCGAATGTCGGCGTTGAGCTGCCAGAGCTCGCCCTTCTGCGCAAAATGCTTCACCAGCATCTGGATCGGCAGACCGCGCTGCACCTCGAACTGGCTGTAGATGCCGGCCTTGGACTTCTCCAGCACCGCCTGCGACAGGTCGGTGGCGATGATCTCGATGCGCCAGCCGGTGAACAGCGCGGTCATTTCCTTCAGCAGCATCGCGATCGAATAGGGCTCCTGCCCGGTCGACGAGGCCGCGCACCAGACGCGCAGGCTGCGGCGCGCGGCGCGCGCCTGCGCCAGCGCGGGCAGCACCGCGTCCTTCAGATGATCGAACGGGATCTTGTCGCGAAAGAAGAAGGTCTCGTTGGTGGTCATCGCCTCGACCACCTCCGACGTCAGCATCTCGGCGCCGCCCTTCATCCTCTGGACGAGCTCGGGAATGCCGGCAAGGTTCGACCGGCGCGCCAGCGGCAGCAGGCGGCTCTCGACGAGATATTGCTTGTCGGCCGACAGATCGAGGCCGGAACGTTCCTTCAGCAGCTTACGCAGATACTCGTAGTCCAGCGGCGTCACGAACGGTCTCCCGCAAACACGCGAACAAGCTTCGATCCGATCTGATTGAGCGGCAGCACGGCCGCGCAGATGCCGGCATGGACCGCAGCACCGGGCATGCCCCACACCACGCTGCTCGCTTCGTCCTGGGCGATCACGCTGCCGCCGGCGGCAACGATGTCCTTGCCGCCGCGCATGCCGTCGGAGCCCATGCCGGTCAGGATCACCGACATGATGCTGCCCTGCCAGACATCGATCGCGGAGGTGAACATCGGATCCACCGCGGGCTTGCAGAAATTGACCGGCGGCCCGTCGTCGAGCGCGATCGTGGCATCGATGCCGTGACGGGCGATCCGCATGTGGCGTCCGCCCGGCGCCAGATAGATCTGACCCGGCCTGATGCTCTCGCCGTCGATTCCCTCATGCGCCGGCCGCTTGCTGGTGCGCGCCAGATGCTCGGCGAGAATGGTGGTGAAAGTCGGCGGCATGTGCTGGGTGATCAGCACCGGGACGCGGTCGATCACCGGGCCGATCTCTGCGACCAGCGACATCAACGCCTGCGGGCCGCCGGTGGAGGAGCCGATCAGCAGCACCTTCGGCTGCAGCAGGCCGAACGAACGGCGCGTGATCTGGGCGGGCGCCGCGGGCGCTGCTGCGGGGACCAGCCCCGTGCGCGGCTTGTCGTGCCCGGGCGCAAGCGGCGGGCTCGCCGTGGTATGCGCCGGGCTGCGCCGCACCTTGGCGCCGAGATGACGGATCTTCTGGATCAGGTCGTGGCGGAAGGTTTCCGCGGCGGTCGGCTCGCGCGTGCTCTCCGGCTTCGGAATGTAATCGGACGCGCCGAGCGAGAGCGCCTTCAGGCTGATCTCCGCATTGCGGCGGGTCAGCGTCGAGGCCATGATGATGACGAGGTCGCGCTTCTTCGCCAGCAGTTGCGGCAGCGCCGAGATGCCGTCGAGGTCGGGCATCTCGATATCGAGCACCGCGACGTCGGGATTGAAGCGCTCGAGCTGGTTGACGGCATCGAGGCCGGTGCGCAGCGAGGCCACAACCTCCATGTCGGGTTCGGCGCCGATCCAGCGCGAGATCATCCCTCGGATGACCACGGAATCGTCGACGACCATCACCCGCACCTTGTCGGAACGGGTCGATGTCGGGACCGCAGCACTTGTCAACGCAACACTCATGACTTCACCAGCAACGCAACACGACGCACAACAACCGTTGAGCCGAAGGCTTCTGCCGCCGGATCGAACGTAGAGTTAGATCAAACCGACTTCCTGGAACTTCGCGGTGACGATGTCCCGGTCGAACGGCTTCATGATGTATTCGTTGGCACCGGCATGCAGCGCGCGTGCGATATGCGCGACATCATTCTCGGTGGTGCAGAACACGACCTTGGGCTGATCGCCGCCGGGCATGCGGCGAAGATTGCCGAGGAATTCGTAGCCGTCCATGACGGGCATGTTCCAGTCGAGCAGCACGGCCTCGGGCATTGCGCGCTTGCAAGCCTCGAGCGCCTTGGCGCCGTCCTCGGCCTCGATGATCTGGAAATCGAGCCCTTCCAGGATACGGCGGGCAACCTTGCGAATGACGCTTGAGTCATCGACAACAAGACACGTTCTCATCTGCGACCTCTACTTCCTCATCCCCGGTGGGATGTTTCAGTTCTTCGATTCTGTCGGCCCGTCTCAGGCCGCTTTGGCATCAGGCACCAGTTCGAGCACGCGATCGATATCGAGGACGACCATGAGCTGTCCGTCGAGGCGATGGACGCCGCCGGCGAGCTTGGCCATGCGGGGATCGAGGTTGACCGGGTTGTCCTCACGGCTGCCATCGGACAGCCGCAAC
>DASVOL010000522.1:0-11727 GCA_036383375.1 Bradyrhizobium sp.
GACCATGGTGTTCCAGGTGCGCTACGTCGCGCCTGCCGCGCGCGTCTCCAATGCGTGGGACACCAAGGTCGGCGGCACGCTGGCCGACGCCTTGACCTGCAACGCGGTGGTGAAGTCGTTCGGCGCCGAGACGCGCGAGGATATGCGGCTCGACGGCGTCATCAGCCGCTGGCGCCGCCGGGTGCGGCGGACCTGGCTCCGCTACAACCACACCTCGACGGCGCAGCTCCTGGTGCTGCTGTGCTTCCGCGCTTCGGTGATCGGCGGCGCGATCCTGCTGTGGGCGCAGGGTCACGCCACGCCGGGTGACGTCACCTATGTGCTGACCAGCTACTACATCATCCACGCTTACTTGCGGGATGTCGGGATGCACATCAACAACCTGCAGCGTTCGGTGAACGACATGGAGGAGCTGGTGCAGATCCATGGCGAGCCGCTCGGCATTGTCGATGCTGATGATGCGAGGGCGATCGACATCCAGGGCGGCCGCATCGTGTTCGACGACGTCACGTTCCACTATGGCGGCCATCGCCGGCCGCTCTATGACGGACTGTCGGTCGACATCGATGCCGGCGAGCGCGTTGGCCTGGTCGGGCGCTCCGGCTCCGGCAAGACGACCTTCGTCAAGCTGGTGCAGCGGCTCTACGACGTCACCAGTGGCAAGATCCTGATCGACGGTCAGGATATCGCCAAGGCGACGCAGCAATCGCTGCGCAGCCAGATCGCGATCGTGCAGCAGGAGCCGATCCTGTTTCACCGCACGCTGGCGGAGAACATCGCCTATGGCCGGCCGGGTGCCAGCATGGAGGCGATCGAGCAGGCGGCGCGGCTTGCCAATGCGCACGACTTCATCATGCGGCTGCCGAAGGATTACGGCACGCTGGTGGGCGAGCGCGGCGTCAAGCTATCCGGCGGCGAACGGCAGCGCGTGGCGCTGGCGCGCGCCTTCCTGGCGGATGCGCCAATCCTGATCCTGGACGAGGCGACCTCGAGCCTCGATTCGGAATCCGAGGCGCTGATCCAGCAGGCGATGGAGCGGCTGATGAAGGGTCGCACCTCGATCGTGATCGCGCACCGGCTGTCGACCGTGCGCAGCATGGATCGCATCCTGGTGTTCGATCGCGGCGAGATCGTCGAGCAGGGCACGCATGAGGCGCTAGCCGTGCGGCAGGGCGGTATCTACCGCGGCCTGTTCGAGCGGCAGGCCACCGAGTTCGGTCAGGCGGCGGCGGAGTAGTGAACGATAGCGCGTGGCTGATGGGCGGTGTCCCGTCGGCCGCGCGCTGTCGGCTATTTCGGCGCCAGCCCGTTCCAGACCAGCGCCACGCCGGACAGGAACAGCAGCACCAGAACGACGTCGGAAAAATTGCGGTCGCTGAGCGCGTGGTAGAGGCGCGAGCCGAGCCAGGCGCCGAGCAGCGTTCCCGGAAACGCACAGGCCACGAGCCAGATCAGTTCGGGCTTCACCAGGCCGCTTGCGATCTGGACCAGAAGCGCGGCCGCCAGGATCGTGAAGTTGAAGATCTGAAACACGCCGCGGCGCTGCTGCTTGCCCCAGCCGCGCACGCTGGCCCACAGGATCGGCAGCGGCCCGGACAATCCGGCGAGGCCGCCCAGAATGCCGCCGGCAAATCCGATCGCGCCATCGGCCCATTTGCCGCCGAAGGCGATTGACATCGGCTTGCGCTGCAGGAACAGCAGGGTCGGGAACACCAGGAGAAAGACGCCGATCGTCAGCTTGAAGACCTCGGGGTCGGCGCGGGCGATCAGCAGGATGCCGATCGGCACGCCGGCGAGGCCCGCGATGACGAACGGCCAGACCAGACGGAAATCGATGGTCTTCCAGATCGACGGCAGCGTCGATATTTGCGCGATGACCGAGCACACCAGTACCAGCGGCACCGCGAGCGTCGGCGGCAGCACATAGAGCCAGATGCCGAGCGCCATCAGCGCGGTGCCGAAGCCGGCAAGACCGGAAACGAATCCGCCGGCAAGCGCGCCGAAGAACAGGACCGCGTAGCTCGCCGGGCTCATCCTCGTCTCGTTGTTTTGTTCATTGCCGCGACGTTTACACGACGCGCGCGGCGGGTACACTTCAAAATCGCCGCTCATCAACGACAATCGGAATGGAAGCTCCCCCATGACTGCGAACTCGCAAAAAACCTTTCTGGTCTGTCACGGCGCCTGGTCGGCGGGATGGGCGTGGAAGAAAATGCATCCGTTGATGCAGGCCGCCGGGCACCGGCTGGTGACGCCGAGCTACACCGGGCTCGGCGAACGCGCCCACCTTGCGCATCAAGGGCTCGACCTCGAGGCGCATATCCAGGACGTGCTCGGCGTCATCTCTTACGAAGATTTGCGCGACATCGTGCTGGTCGGCCATTCCTATGGCGGCATGGTCGCGACCGGCGTCGCCGATCGGGTGCGCGAGCGCATCGCGCAGCTGATCTATATCGACGCCTTCGTGCCGCGCGACGGCCAGTCGCTGTTCGACCTTAATGAGTTGGCGATCGACAAGATGCGGGAGGCGGCGCGCAATGGCGACGGCTGGCGCATCCCGCCGATGCCGACGCCGCCGGATACGTCCGCCGCAGACGTCGAATGGCTGACCGCGCGCCGCGTCGACATGCCGATCAAATGCTTCGAGCAGAGGCTGAAGCTGCAACATGGCGAGACCAGCCTGCCGCGCAGCTACATCTACGCCACCCGCATCACGCCGGCAGACACGTTCGGGCAGTTCGCAAAACGCACGAAAAACGAAGCCGGCTGGCGCTATCTCGAGATCGACGCCAGCCACTCGCCGAACGTCACCGCGCCGGAGGCGCTGATGGCGATGCTGCAGGAGATCGTGACGTAGCGATCGTCATTGGGTTCGATGCGGCGTATCGCAGCTGTATCTCGAGTAGAGCTGCGCGCGACGCCAACCCTGTCAAGGCAACTGCATCTCTCCTTGCAAACCAGCTTTGGCCCATACTACAACTTGACCCGCTTCGTTCAGCTGGAGGTTGTCGGTGCAAAAACTAGGCTTGGCTCTGAAAACGGCGGTCGTCGCACTGCTGCTCTCGAGTGTCGACGCCAATGCGGCGCGGCTCGACGTGGGCCCGCGTACTTGCAGCAATCAGCGCGATCAGTGCGTTGCCTACCGGTTCCGAATTGGTCCAGTCGGATCGCAAGAAACCTGCCTCACCGTATTCCGTAGCTGCATGCGATCTGGTGTTTGGGACGGCGCCACTGCGTTTCCCTATGGGGGAGCACGCATCACCGGAATGATCCGTCGCTAGCGCAAGCTTGCTGTGCCAGGTGCAGGATCTGCGGCGCAGCTTGTCCGCAGAGCAAGCATGATCATTCCGGTGTGTCCGCCTCCTTGTCCGTGAGTTGGATGCCCTCCTTGTTCAGCGCCTTGAACAGAGCTTGGACGTCCTCGGCACTGAGTTGCTTCGGGCACAATTCATTGAGCTGATCGAAGGTGATGACACCGGTCTGATCGCTAATTTTACGCGCGGCCTGGATGATCTTCTGAAGGTCCATCTGCGTTCCTCCGCAAGGGGCACCTTAGCAAAATGGGATGCGACCGTGGTGTCCGATATGGCGAGGGGCCCGGCGTGTTACGCCGAGCCCCTCATGGTCCAAAATATCAGCCGGCCTGTAAGCCGGGTTCTGTAGGGCACCATTCTTGCGAATGGTACGCGACGGCCATTCCTCTGGGACAAGGTTTGCACCTTGCCTCGAGCAACCTACCCGGACAGCGGGCCTGACATCGCCCTGCGGTGTTATCGCGCGTGCGCGAACTAACCGCGTTGCCGTCCCTATTCGGTTTTGCTCCCGGTGTGGTTTGCCATGCCGTCTCCGTTGCCGGAAACGCGGTGCGCTCTTACCGCACCTTTTCACCCTTACTCGTCCCTCCCTTTCGGAAAGGGGAGCGGTTCGTTCTCTGTGGCACTTTCCCTGGGGTCGCCCCCGCCGGACGTTATCCGGCACCGCATGTCGATGGAGCCCGGACTTTCCTCTCCCGCGGCCTTTCGGCACCAGCGGGAGCGGCCGTCCGGCCGACTGACCCCCACGGCATGGGCGTTTCCGCCCGATCCGTCAAGCAGATAACGGCCGCCAAAACGGCCAAAATAATTTATCCTGAAGATGTCGTTTGACCTGTCGCCCGTTCGACTGGGTGTCGGCGATCCAGCCGATCAAGAGGAGAGACGAGATGCAATATTTGCTGCTGATCTACCGGAGCGACGCGCAATACGCCCACATGTCCGCTGAAGACCGCAAGGCCGTGTCGGCGGAGTACGGCGTCTACACCCAGTCCATCATCCAGAGCGGGCACTTCAAGGCCGGCGACGGGCTGCAGCCGGTGTCGACGGCAACCACCGTGCGGGTCCGCGACGGCAAGACGCTGACCACCGATGGACCGTTCGCTGAAACCCGCGAACAACTCGGCGGCTACTATCTGGTCGAGGCCAAGGATCTCGACACCGCGCTCGGCCTTGCGGCGCGGATTCCCGGCGCCAAGACCGGCTCGATCGAGGTCAGGCCGGTGATGATCTACGACAACCCGTGATGACCGCATTGTCGCATCATGAATGCGGCGGCCGCGTCCTCTGGCGCGGCCGTTGAGTACCGATTGATGGCCATGACCCCGAGCCAGATCGAGAAAATCTTCCGCGACGAGGCGGGCCGGGCGCTCGCAACGCTGATCCGTCTCGTCGGCGATTTCGATCTGGCCGAGGATTCCCTGCAAGAGGCCTTCGCGGTCGCGCTGCAGCGTTGGCCGATCGGTGAATTCCCCGCCAATCCGCGCGCCTGGCTGGTCAATGTCGGCCGCAACAAGGCGATCGACCGCGTCCGCCGCGCGGTTTCGTTTCGCGGCAAGCAGCAGGAACTAACGCATCAATTGCTGCTGGATGCGGAGCCGTCGCCAGAATCGCCCGATGCGACGCTCGACGATGATATGCTGAGGCTGATCTTCACCTGCTGCCATCCGTCCTTTGCCGCCGAGGTCCAGGTTGCGCTGACCTTGCGCACGGTGTGCGGCCTGACCACGGCACAGGTCGCGCGCGCGTTCCTGGTCAGCGAGGACGCGATGGCGCAGCGCCTGTTGCGCGCCAAGCAGAAGATCAAGCTGGCCGGCATTCCCCATGAAGTGCCGGAGCGCGAGGCACTGGAGCCGCGGCTCACCGGCGTGCTTGCCGTGATCTACCTCGTCTTCACCGAAGGCTATGCCGCGACCGCTGGCGAGGATCTGATGCGGCCCGATCTGGCGCGCGAGGCGATCCGGCTGGCGCGGCTGCTCGATGGGTTGATTCCGGCGCGCGGCGAGATCAAGGGCCTGCTGGCGCTGATGCTGCTGCACGATGCGCGCCGCGCCGGCCGCCAGACCGCAGGCGGCGACATCGTGCTGCTCGAGGAGCAGGACCGCTCGCTGTGGGATTTCCGGCAGATCGCCGAAGGTGTGAGGCTGGTCGAGGAGGCGCTGCAGATGCCGGGCCGGCCGCAATCCTACGCGGTGCAGGCCGCGATCGCCGCGCTGCACGCGCGAGCGCCGAGCTATGAGGATACCGACTGGCCGCAGATCGCCGGTCTCTATGAGGTGCTGCTCCGCATCAGCCCATCACCGGTGATCGAGCTCAATCATGCCGCTGCGGTGTCGATGGTCGACGGCCCGGCGCGTGCGCTCGATCTGATCGATGCGCTGGACGCGCGCGGCAGCCTCAGGGGATACGACCAGCTGCCCGCGGTGCGCGCCGATCTGCTGCGCCGCCTCGGCCGCAAGGACGAAGCGCGGCAGGCGTATCATGCCGCCACCGCGGCGACGCAACTCGAGCCGCTGCGGCGGCTCTATGCGCGCCGCATCGCCGAGATGGGGTGACATCGCCTCATCTCGTGCGTGGCGCGCGACGGCACGTCTCTCACGTCAGCGATGGCCGACGTGTCGTGCGGCGTCGATCGTGCTCAGTATCCTGTCTTGGCCTTGGCGCCGGTCGATTGCCCGGTCGTGGTCCCACTCGACATGCCGGTCGTGGTGCCGGGCGCCATCATCTTCTTCTGCGCGTGATGGACCTTGTGGGTCTTGTGATGGGTCGACATGGACTTGTCCTGGGTCGACATCGCACCTGCGGCGACTGGAGCTGCGATGAGGCCGATGGCGACAGCTCCGCTGATGAGTGCTTTGAACATGGACGAATCTCCACTCAGACCGCCCCAATTAAGAAGACGCTGGATGGTGAAAAGTTCCATCTTGCGCGCGCATTCTGCGCGCAATGACGGTGGAGAGACGGAGTCTTACTTCGCTTTCGCCGCGCCTTGCGCCGCCGCATCCGGCGGCAGGCTCTCGAGCAGCGCGTACAGCGTTGCCATCGTGGAGCGGTCGGCGATCCCGTCGACGCGCTCGGGGCGGAAGTGACGCTGGAAGGCCGTCACGACCTCCATGGTCGGGCCGTCGAACTTGCCGTTGGTCGGGATGTTGTAGCCGTAACGCCGGAACGCGGCCTGCATGTTGGAGACGGCGTCGCTGATCGCGCCGAGTTGCAGCGCGTCGCCGCGCACGATCGACGCCGGCTGCACCCAATGCCCGACGCCGGAATTGGCCAGCGAGTGCCAGGGGAATTTCTCGCCGGGATCCTTCTTGCGCCCCGGCGCCACGTCGGAATGGCCGAGCACGCGATGCGAGACCACCTTGCGGCGAAGCATGATGCCGCGGCACAGCGCGATGACGGCCGCGATCTGCCGCAGCGGGAAGTCGGGATAGCCCCAATCGTGACCGCGATTGATGATCTCGACACCGATCGAGCAGGAATTGATGTCGTCCTCGCCGGCCCAGGCGGCGACGCCGGCGTGCCAGGCGCGCTTGCTCTCCGGCACACTCTGCACGATGCGGCCGTCCTCGAGCACGATGTAATGCGCCGAGACCTCGGTGCCGGCGGTGCAGAGCTGCGCGATCGCGCCCTCGACATCGGGCATGCCAGTGTAGTGCAGCACGATCATGTCGGGCTGCCGGTTGTTGGCACGGTCGCCGAAATTCACCGACGGGATCACGTCGGAGGCGATCGAGGAATCCGGCGTGAACGTCTGCACGTCGGCCACGCCCTTCGGAACAGGAAGGACGCGCTGACGCTTCGAATCAGCGTTGCCGGACGAGGACGAACCAGAAGCCATACGAATCACTCAAAACCCGAACCAGGAGAAAGCATTTTGACATATGGATAAACAAATAGGCGTTTACTATTCCTTTACCGTGAGGGCCGCGCAATCGGCCCTGCCGGGTTCCAAGTCTGCTCCACGAGCCGCGCAATGATGCCGGAGCGGGGACCGAGAATATCACTCGAATGCGGATCAAAGTCGTGCGATTCCGCTAACCGATCATCAACGTTTTCTTAACGTTAAGTGCCGTTACTGAGAGGTGAAGTGCCGAACCGGTTTCGGGGGACGGCCAAGGCCCGCTGTTGCGCGAAATCCCATGGAAACCCTCCCAATTCCGGTCGGATATCAGGATTTGCGGCCGAGGACGGGAGTTGGCGCTGGGATCACGCAGCGGCCTTTTTGCCGGAACAGCCAGCGCGAGGATTCGAGACGCAATGAGTCGGCGCGCAGCCAGCTTGCATGCCAGCAACGCGGCCCTCTCCGGGGGCGGCGCATGAGCGAGCGTGCTCCCCGTCACATTTCCGTGCTGGGCCGCGAGGCGGTCGGCTATCTCGAGCCGCGCGCCGGCGGCATCTATGTCGATGCGACCTTCGGCGCCGGCGGCTACAGCCGCATGATCCTCGACGTCGCCGGTGCGCGCGTCATCGGCATCGACCGCGACCGGACCGCGATCACAGGCGGCTTCGATCTGGTCGACGGCGCGGACGGCCGCCTGACGCTGGTCGAGGACCGTTTCTCCAGTCTCGCCGAGGTCTGCGCATCGCAGGGGGCGGATCAGGTCGACGGTGTCGTGATGGATGTCGGCGTGTCCTCGATGCAACTCGACCAGGCCGAGCGCGGCTTCTCGTTCCGCCTCGGTGGTCCGCTCGACATGCGAATGGCACAGAGCGGTCCGACCGCTGCCGATGTGGTTGCCACCGCGTCCGAGAAGCAGCTCGCCGACATCATCTATATCTTCGGCGAGGAACGGCATTCGCGCGGCGTCGCCCGCGCCATCGTCGCTGCGCGCAAGGACGCGCCGATCACCACGACCGATGCGCTCGCCGACATCGTCGGGACAGTCGTGCGCGCCAAGCCGAACGAGATTCATCCGGCGACGCGGACCTTTCAGGCGCTGCGCATCTTCGTCAATGAGGAGCTCGATGAGCTCTACCTTGCGCTGGCTGCGGCCGAGCGCGTGCTGAAGCCGGGCGGGCGGCTTGCGGTGGTCTCGTTCCACTCGTTGGAAGACCGCATCGTCAAGAATTTTCTCACCGAGCGCGGCAAGGTTTCCGGCGGCTCGCGGCACCTGCCCGAAGTGGCGCAATCCGCACCGAGCTTTCAGATCCTGACCAAGCGCCCGGTGACACCGGGTGAGGCCGAGATATCGGCCAATCCGCGCGCCCGGTCGGCCAAGCTGCGCGCAGCCGAGCGCACCGTGGCGCCCGCGCATGCGGACGACGAGCTGCCGTCATGGCCGCGCCTCGCCGACCTGAAGCGGGGAGGCTGACGATGCGCCTCCTCCATCTCCTCGTCATCGGCATGCTGATCTTCGCGGCGTCCTACGTCTACCACATCAAGATGGAATCGACCGCGCGCGTCGAACGCGTGCTGCAGCTGAATGCCGAGATCCGCGAGCAGCGCAACGCGATCGCGACCTTGCGCGCCGAATGGGCCAAGCTCGACGCGCCGCTGCGGCTGCAGGGGCTTGCCGAGCGGCATCTGCCGCTGAAGCCGGTCAACGCCAATCAGTATGATTCCCTGAAGAACCTGCCGGAGCGGCCGCCGAGCTTCACGCGGCCCGGTTCGCGCGATCCGATCGGCGCGATGATCGACACCATCGAGGCGGCCGCCGCGCCGGACAGCACGACCGGATCGATCGGCAAGCCGGCGACCGACCAGCCGGCCGCCGACCAGCCCGCATCCGAGGAGTCCGAGCAGGGCGGGGGAGACCAGCAATGACGGGACCTGCCATGACCGATCCGGCACCCGCCAGCAAGCCGGCCGCGAAATCCATCGAACCCTGGCGCACGCGGCTGATCCGCACGCTGCTGTACGGAAGCAATGTCGACCGCGCCGCCAAGGCGCGCGCGCGCGTCGGCCTTGCGATCCTCGCCTTCGCCGCGGTCTATTGCGTGTTGGCCGGACGGCTGGTGCTGTTCGCCGTCGGCGCCGACAGCCATGGCGCGCGGCGCACCGCCTCGCAGGACGCGATCGCAACCGCGCGGCCCGACATTACCGATCGCAACGGCGAAATTCTCGCCACCGACGTCAAGGCGCCGAGCCTGTTCGCCGAGCCGCGCCGCCTGATCGACAAGGACGAGGCGATCGAGCTTCTGACCGCGGCCTTGCCCGATCTCGACACCAGCGAAGTGCGCGACCGCCTGTCGTCGCGCAAGGGCTTCGTCTGGCTGAAGCGCGAGATCACGCCGAAGCAGCAGCTCGACATCCATCGCCTTGGCCTTCCCGGCGTCGGCTTCCTGCGCGAGAACAAGCGCGTCTATCCGACCGGCAACGAGGTCGCCCACCTGATCGGCCTCGTCAATATCGACAACCAGGGCATCGCCGGCATGGAGAAGTGGCTGGACAACAACGGTCTGGCCGATCTGCATCGCGCGGGCTTCGCCACCGACCGGCTGCAGAAGCCGGTGGAATTGTCGGTCGACCTGCGCGTCGAGCACGCGCTGCGCGACGAACTGATCAAGGCGAAAGAGAAGTTCAAGGCCAAGGCCGCCTCCGGCCTCGTCTCCAACGTGCGCACCGGCGAGATCGTGGCGATGGTGTCGCTGCCGGATTTCGATCCGAATAATCCGAAGGAAGCGCACGACCCCGATCGCATCAACCGGCTGACCACCGGCGTCTACGAGATGGGCTCGACCTTCAAGGCGTTCACGCTGGCGATGGCGCTGGACAGCGGCCGGTTCGACCTCAACTCGATGTGGGATGCGCGCGGCCCGCTGCACTACGGCAAGTTCGCGATCCATGACGATCACAACATGGGCCGCATGATCAACATGAAGGAGGTGTTCTACTATTCCTCCAACATCGGCGCCGGGCGCATTGCGCTGGCGATGGGCGTCGACGCGCACAAGGCCTTCCTGCGCAAGATGGGGCAGCTCGAGCGGCTGCGCACCGAATTGCCGGAGAGCGCGTCCCCCATCGTGCCGAAGAAGTGGGGCGAACTGAACACCGTCACCATCTCGTTCGGCCACGGCATCGCGGTGGCGCCGCTGCAGGCGGTGATGGGCATCGACGCGCTGGTCAATGGCGGCTACCTGATCCCGCCGACCTTCCTGAAGCGCACCGAGCAGGAGGCGATGGCGCTCGCCAAGCGCGTCATCAAGCCCGAGACCTCGGACAAGATGCGCTATCTGATGCGGCTCAATGCCGAGGTCGGCACCGCGAAGAAGGCCGACGTCAAGGGCTACTATATCGGCGGCAAAACCGGTACCGCGGAGAAGGTGATCAACGGCCGCTACGCCAAGAAGCGCGTGCTGAACGCCTTCACCGCGATCCTGCCCGCCGACAATCCGAAATATCAGCTGCTGATCATGCTCGACGAGCCGCAGCCCCTGAAGGAGACCTACGGTTTCATCACCTCGGGCTGGAATGCGGTGCCGACCGGCGGCAACGTGATCGCCCGAATTGCGCCGCTTTTGGGCGTTGAACCGCGCTTCGATCTGCCGCCGTCCGACCGCCTTATTCTTGCGGCATCCAGAACAACCCAGTAAGGCGTATAATCACAGCATGATCCGGAAAAGTGCGTAGCGGTTTTCCGGACCAGATCATGCTCAGACAATGGCGCCAGAACGGCGCCGGCCAGACTGGAAGATCATGAGACTTCGCGACCTCTTCAGCGCCGATGCCACGATCGATCCAAGGATCGACCCGAGTGCCGACGCGATCGTCGTCGGAGGGCTTGCGGTCGACAGCCGTGCGGTGAAGCCGGGCGACCTGTTCTTCGCGCTGGCCGGCAGCAGGACCGATGGCGCGCGCTTCGTCGACGCGGCGATTGCCGCGGGCGCAGTCGCGGTCGCCAGCGACCATCTGCCGCAAGGTCACGGCCGCGTTCCGTTTGTCATCACGCCGAATCCGCGCCGCGCGCTGGCACTCGCAGCGGCTAGATTCTATCCGCGTCAGCCCGCGACGATTGCGGCGGTGACCGGCACCAGTGGCAAGACCTCGGTCGCGGCGTTCACGCGCCAGATCTGGCAGCGGCTCGGTCACTCCTCCGCGAGCATCGGCACCATCGGCCTCGTCTCGGACAAGCGCACCGTCTACGGCTCGCTGACCACGCCCGATCCGATCGCGCTGCATCGCCAGCTCGATGAGATCACGCGCGACGGCGTCAGCCATCTCGCCTTCGAGGCCTCCTCGCACGGCCTCGACCAGTATCGCCTCGACGGCGTGCGTATCGCCGCCGGCGGCTTCACCAATCTGTCGCGCGATCACATGGATTATCATCCCGACGTCGCGCATTACCTGAACGCAAAGCTCCGCCTGTTCCGCGATCTCGTCGCCGACGGCGGCGCTGCCGTGATCTCGGCCGATCATGATTGCTCGCGAGAGGTGATCGATGCGGCGCGGGCGCGGGGCCTGCGCATCATCACG
>DASVOL010000523.1:0-21067 GCA_036383375.1 Bradyrhizobium sp.
ACCGGGACCAGCGGCACTTCGCCGACGCCCTTGACGCCCTGCGGATGCTTCGGGTTCGGCACCTCGACCAGCGCGCAGTCGAGCATCGGCAGGTCGGAGCAAACAGGCATCCGGTAATCGAGGAAGCCCGGATTATCGACCTTGCCGTCCTTGTTGTAGATGTACTCCTCGTTCAGCGCCCAGCCGATGCCCTGCGCGACGCCGCCCTGCAGCTGGCCCTCGACATAGCTCGGATGCACGGCGCGGCCGACATCCTGCACGGCGGTGTAGCGGATCACGCGCACGATGCCGAGATCGACATCGACCTCGACGTCGCAGATATGCGTGCCGAAACCGCCCTCGGCGCCTTGCGTGTTGAGCTGCACGCTGGCGCCGATCGGGCCGCCCTGTGAGGGCGCCTTCTCGGCAAGGTCCGCGAGCGTCAACGGCTCGAACTGGCCGGCGTTTGGACTGACGGGATGCGCGGCGCCGTTCTCCCACTTCACGGCTTCAGGGTCGATCTCCCAGATCTTCGCGGCGCGCTCGCGCAAGGTGGCGATCACCTTATCGGCCGCCTGCGTCACCACCATCGAGGAGGCGAACAGCACGCGGCTGCCGCCGGTGAGATTGGAGAAGCCGACGGTCTGGGTATCGCCGATGATCACGGAGATGCGCTTGTAGTCGATGCCGAGCAGCTCGGCACAGATATTGGCGATGCCGGCGCGCGAGCCGCCGATATCGGGATGACCCGTCGTGACGACGACGTTGCCGTCCTCGGTGATGTTGACCTGCGCGGAGGATTCGCCGCCGGCGTTGAACCAGAACCCGGAGGCGACGCCCCTGCCCTGATATTTGCCGAGCGGCGCGGCATAATGCGGGTGGTTCTTGGCCGCCTCCAGCGTCTCGATGTAGCCGATACGCGGAAACACCGGGCCGTGCGCCGCCTTGGTGCCTTCCTTGGCTGCGTTCTTCAACCGCAGCGCCAGCGGATCGATCTTGAGCGCCTCGGCCAATTCATCGAGCACGCATTCCACCGCATAGGCGCCGATCGGCGCGCCGGGCGCGCGATAGGCCGCGACCTTGGAGCGGTTGGAGCAGACGTCGAAGCCTTCCGACAGCACGTGCGGAATGTCGTAGGGCGCAAAGCTGCATCCGACCGCACCGCGGATCGGCGAGCCCGGGAAGGCGCCGGCCTGTAGGTAGAAGCTGCCATGGGCAGCGACGATGGTGCCGTCCTTCTTGGCGCCGATCTTCACCGTGCTCTTCGAGCCCGAGGTCGGCCCGGTGGCGCGCATCACCTCCTCGCGGGTCATCACCATCTTGACCGGGCGGCCGGACTTCTTGGCGAGCAAGGTCGCAAGCGGTTCGAGATAGACGATGGTCTTGCCGCCGAAGCCGCCGCCGATCTCGGCGGGGATGGCGCGGATGTCGCTCTGCGGGATGCCCGTCAGCATCGAGGTCATCGCGCGCACCATGAACTGGCCCTGGCTCGACGACCAGATCGTGGTCTTGCCGTCGGCGGCGACCGAGATCAGGCAAGCATGCGGCTCGATATAGCCCTGGTGCACCGGGCGCGTGGTGAAGGAGCGCTCGATCACGACATCGGCGTCCTTGAAACCTTGCGCGATGTCGCCCTTCTTGGACTCGATGCGGCCCATGATGTTCGACGGCTTGCCGTCGAATTTGTTGAACTCGTGCAGGATCGGCGCGCCGTCCTTGATCGCGTCGTCGATCTCGATCGCCCAGGGCAGCACCTCGTAGTCGATCTCGATCAGCTTGCAGGCTTCCGCGGCGATCGCCTCCGTGGTCGCGGCGACGGCGGCGACGGGATGGCCGGGGAACAGCGCCTTGTCACGCGCCATCACGTTGCGGCACATCCAGCGCATGTCCTGGATGCCGAGCATCACGGCGCCCTTCTCTATCCTGAAGTCGACGATGTCGCGCGAGGTCACCACGGCTTTCACACCGGGCAGCGCCTCGGCCTTCGCCGTGTTGATCGACTTGATGCGGGCGTGCGGATGCGGGCTGCGCAGCACCTTGCCCCAGATCATGCCGGGCATCGTGGTGTCGGCGGCAAACGCCGCGCGGCCGGTCACCTTGTCGACGCCATCGGGCCTGATGGTGCGCTGGCCGATCCATTTGTTGTTGACGACGTTCATCGAGCAATCTCCCGCATTTCGGCGGCGGTCTCCATCACCGCGCGGACGATCTTGTCGTAACCGGTGCACCGGCAGAGATTGCCGGCGAGCCAGAAGCGGACTTCCTCTTCGGTGGGATTCGAGTTCTTCGCGAGCAGCGCCTCGGAGGCCACCAGCATGCCCGAGGTGCAGATGCCGCACTGGAGCGCGGCGTGCTCGAGGAATTTCTGCTGCAAGGGATGCAGCTCACCGCCCTTGGCCATGCCCTCAATGGTCCGGATCTCGTGGCCCTCGGCCTCGGCCGCGAGCATCAGGCAGGAGCAGATCAGCCGGCCATCGAGCGTAATCGAACAGGTGCCGCAATCGCCGGAAGCGCAGCCCTCCTTCGAACCGGTCAAGCCCAATTGCCCGCGCAAGGCGTCGAGCATGGTTTCATACGGCTCGCACAGGAATTCGACCGGCTCGCCGTTGACGGATGTGGTGACGTGCAGTTTCGCCATGGTGCTAGTGTCCTCCGGCGCGCTGGGCGGCGATCGCGGCGGTGCGCTTGAGCAGCACGCCGGCGGTTTTTGTCCTGTAGGCAATGGTGCCGCGCTTGTCGTCGATCGGACGGCAGGCGGCGCGGCATGCCGCCGCGGCGGCCTCGAGCGCGGCATCGTCGAGCTTCGAGCCAACAAGCGCTTGTGCGGCCGGCGCGACCAGCAGCGCGGTCGGCGCCACCGCGCCGAGACCGACGCGGGCCGCAGTACACACGCCGTCTTTCAAGGTCAGGCTGACGCCGATGCCGACCACCGCGATGTCCATCTCGGTGCGCGGGATCATCCGCAAGTACGCATCGCCCGAGCCTTTGGGCCGCGGCGGGAGCGCAAAACTGACGAGGATCTCGCCGGGCTTGAGGTTGGTCCGTCCCGGTCCGGCCGGCACGTCCTCGACCTTGAGCTCGCGGCGTCCGTTCGGGCCCTGCACGGTGACGATAGCGCCCGCCGCGATCATCGCCGGCACGCTGTCGCCGGCCGGCGAGCCGTTGCAGAGATTGCCGCCTGCGGAGGCCCGGCCCTGCACCTGCTTGGAGCCGATCAGGTTCACGGCCTCGAGCACGCCGGGCCATACCTTGCCGAAGCGCGCGTGGTCGGCGAGCTCCATGCCGGAAACGGCGGCGCCGACGCGGAAACCGCCATCGGCGGTCTCGGTAATCTCGGTCATCTCGCCGATCTTCTTGATGTCGACGATCAATCCCGGCCGCACCAGGCCGGAGCGCATTTGCACCAATAAGTCGGTACCCCCTGCCATAATGCGGGCGGCACTCCCGGCGGCAGCAAATGCGCCAATCGCTTCATCAAGCGTGCGCGGTGCTACGTAACGGATATCGGTCATGGCTGTTCTTGTGGTCTCCCTCGGCTGCTTGTTCGCGCTGCTTGTTCCCTTGGGGGATATGGCCTTATTGCCGGCCGGCAGACCACAAGCCTACACGGCGGATCGCCGTCCGAACAGCCCGCCAGGTGCGGCAGGAAGCGCAGGCTCCTATGCAGGATGCGCGCTTGCGCGTGCCGGCGGTCGCGCGCGACGGCCGCGGTCATCGAACGTTCGCGTCACGGTCCAAGCGAGCCCGCCACCGAGCTTCCAAGGTGGGCGCCACGGCCCTTGCTTGCTTTGCGTCACGGATTGGTGAAGCATGCGGGTCGCTGCGGCCTACGTGCCGGCGCAACGACAAAATCGGGGGACGGCGAATGGTCGATGTTTCGCGCAGAACGCTCCTCAAGCTCGCGGCCAGCGTGCCGCCGGCGATCGCGGCCCCGGCCATCCTCTCATCGAGAGCCATCGCCGCCGGCAAGGGCAAGACCATATCGGCGGTGATGCATTCGGACCTGCGCATCATCGATCCCGGTTTCACCACCGCCTACATTACGCGCGACCATGGCTACATGGTCTACGACACGCTGCTCGGCATCGATTCAAGCTTCAAGGTCCGGCCGCAAATGGCGGACTGGACGATCTCGGACGACAAGCTGACCTACACCTTCACGCTGCGCGACGGCCTGAAATGGCATGACGGCGCGCCGGTCACGGCCGAGGACTGCATCGCCTCGCTGAAACGCTGGACCGTCGTCGACGGCATGGCGCAGAAGCTCGCCGAATTCACCGCCTCGCTCGAGGCCGGCGGACCGAAGACGATCGTGCTCAAGCTCAAGGAGCCGTACGGCCTGGTGCTGGAGTCGCTGGCAAAGCCTTCCTCCTATGTCGCCTTCATGATGCCGAAGCGGCTCGCGGAAACGCCGCCGGGCAAGCAGATCGCCGAGCAGATCGGCAGCGGGCCGTTCAAATTCGTCGCCGCGGAATTCCAGCCGGGCGTGAAGGCGGTCTATGAACGCAACGCCGACTACGTGCCGCGCAAGGAAAAGCCGGATTGGCTGTCCGGCGGCAAGGTCGCGAAAGTCGATCGCGTCGAATGGATCACGATGCCCGACGCGCAGACCGCGATCAACGCGCTGCAATCCGGCGACATCGATTTCCTGGAACAGCCCTCGATCGACCTGGTGCCGGTGCTCGAGGCCAATTCCGATCTCACCGTCGGCGTGCTGAACAAGTTCGGCTTCCAGATCGAGGGCCGGATGAACTTCCTGCACCCGCCGTTCGACAATCCGAAGATCCGCCGCGCCGCATTCCTGGCGATGAACCAGAAGGACGTGCTCGATGCCACCGTCGGCAACGCCAAATATTACGAGATCTGCGGCTCCTATTTCGCCTGCGACACGCCGCTCGCCAGCGACGCCGGCGCGGAGACGCTGGTCAAGGGCAACGGCATGGCCGAGGCCAAGAAGGCGCTGGCCGCCTCGGGCTATGACGGCACGCCGGTCGTGATCATGATCCCCGGCGACGTGCAGACGCTGAAGGGGCCGCCGACCGTCGCCGCGCAACTGTTGCGCGCGGCCGGCTTCAACGTCGACGCGCAGGTGACCGACTGGCAGACCGTGGTGAGCCGCCGCGCCAGCCAGAAGCCGCCCAAGGAAGGCGGCTGGAACCTGTTCTTCACCTTCACCGGCGCAACCGAAGTGATGAACCCGATCGTCAACAACCAGATCGCCGCCAACGGCAAGCGCGCCTGGTTCGGCTGGCCCGAGGACGCCAAGCTCGAGCAGATGCGCGACGCCTATGCGCGCGCCACCTCGCCTGAGGACCAGAAGAAGCTCGCGGTGGAGATCCAGAAGCAAGCCTACGAGCAGGTGATCTATGTCCCGCTCGGCCAGTTCCGCTTGCCGAGCGCCTGGCGCAAGTCGCTCACCGGTGTACTGGAAGGGCCGGCGCCGCCGGTGTTCTGGAACGTCGACAAGACGGAATAGGATCGGCGGCGCGACCTTTGCGTCGCAGATCATCGTTCGGTTAGCCGCAGCACGCAGGCTGCGCGCTGCTAAAATATCGAAAACAACCCCATGCAAAGTAGCCGACGGCCGCCGCCGCACCACCGGGCATCTTGACACGTCGGGCAAATCACCAATACACTTCTAATATTCCGAATTCGCGCAAATACCTCCCTCCCCCGCAAGCGGGAGAGGGAGGCACTTCCCTGCAATTCGACTCGCCTTAAGTATCGTCACCTCACTGACCGTTGGTCCGCCGCGCGGCCTTCGGTGCCTCGTCCTTCAGCTTCTCCAATGCGCCGGGCATCATCTGCCCGAACATCGAGCTCAGCATCGCGGTCGGGATCAGGCCCGCGCTGTTGCCCTCCTGCCCCTGCCCGCCCGACATCAGGAATTGCGGCACCAGCGGCTGGTTGATCCGGGTCAACGCATCGGCGAACTTCGCGAAGTTCTGCTCGGCAAGCCGGTACTCCGGCCCGCCATAGGCATCGACCGACAGCTTGGTCGCCTGCGCGTTGGCGGTACCGACCGCCAGCACCCGGTCGGCCTCGCCCTGGCCTTCCAGCCGCGACTGCTCGCCGACCGCCGCTGCGGTCACCTTCCGCGTCTCGGCATCCTTCTGCGCGCGGGCGAGCGCAGCCGCGCCTTCGTTCTCGTTGACCTTGACCTGGATCAGCGACTGCGTCAGTGCCGACTGCGCCGCCGCCGTCGCCTTGGCTTCGTTGAGCGCGCGCTCCTGCACTGCGGCCTTCTCCTGCTCCTGATAGGTCTCGATCTGCTCGCGCGCGATCTGGCGCGAGCGGAGCTGGATCAGGATGTTCTCGATGGTGTGGTCACCGGGGGCCGC
Organism: Bradyrhizobium sp.; assembly: GCA_036383375.1. Classification (GTDB taxonomy): domain Bacteria; phylum Pseudomonadota; class Alphaproteobacteria; order Rhizobiales; family Xanthobacteraceae; genus Bradyrhizobium. The sequence goes on from DASVOL010000523.1 coordinate 6,321, forward strand.
GCGCGGCGTGCCGATCAACACCTCCTGAAGATCGAGCGAATAGCTCTCGAACCTCGCCTTCATGTCGTGGGCCGCTTCCTCCTGGATCGCGGCGCGGTTCTGCAGCAGCTCGATCAGCGTCATCTTCTGCGCGATGTTCTTGAAGAACGCGCTGACCATCGGGTCGAGCGTCTGCTCGACCAGCTTCTTCACGTCGCCGAAGCGCTGGATGATCATCGGCGCCTTCTTGTAGTCGATATGCATCACCACCGAAAGCGGCAGCGTCGGCTCGAACGCGTCCTTGGTGATCAGCGAGATCTCCGACAGGTTCTCGTCGAGCTTCATCGCACCGACCTCGCCGCGCATCCATTTCAGGATGAAGTTGACGGTCGGGATCACCTCGATCTTGCCGGCATAGGTGTTGAACGCGTACTTGCCCGGCAACAGCGGGTCCTTCCAGACGCCGCGGCTGCCATTGAGCACCAGTTCGCCATGGCGATACTGCTCGCCGGAGACGTCGTCGGTGCGCGGGCCGGTGTAGAAGATGACGACGCCGACATTGCCGACCGGGATCACCGTCTTCGGCACCGCCTCGACGGTCGCGAACAGGCGGTTGATGTACCAGGTGCCCTCGACGATGACCTGGAGCTGGCGGCCGCGATAGCCGCCGGCGCTCAGGAATTTCTCAGGCTCCTGGAAATTGTTGTGGAAGGTCGCCGCGTCGCGCAGCTCGATGCCGACTTCGGGCGCGATGATCTCGCCCGGAGGCAGCGACGGGCCGTCATGCACCGTGACGATGCCGACCAGATCGTGATCGGCCGCCAGCACGACCGGCGCAAAGCCCCAACGCTCGGTGATCGTGAGCTGCATGCTCTCCAGCACGCCGCGTTCCCGCTCGCTCAGCGCGTGACCGTAGACGCGCTCGTCGGTGATGACGGCGAACTGCGTGGTGTTGATCGCATAGGTACCTTCGCGCAGGATCTTGCGCTGCGGCCCCTTCTGGCCGCCGCCGAGCAGGAAGCGGCGCGCGTCCTGGAAATCCGACTTGTCTTCGGTGTCGTTGGCGCCGAGCACCTGCGAAGCCTCCAGCGCCGCACCGTCGCGCGCAAACACATAGGCGATCTTGCCCTGGCCGACCGTCACGAGGTCCGAGCGGTGAATCCGGTACATGAAGGGAAACATCACATGCAGGCCGCCGCGCAGCACCTCCGGCTCGTAGCCGGCCTCACCATTCAGCGCGATGAAGCCGCCGTCGATCGAGCCCTTGATCGCCCATAGCTTCTCGACGATGCCGACCTGATTGTTGGGAATGTAACGAAATACGTTCGATATGCGCAGCAGGATCACACATGCGACCGCTGCAGCGATCCAAATGGCAGGCTGGGTCAAACCTGAACCATTAAGAAAACCGAGGAAGTCCATAGCCCATCTCCACAATTCGCAACTGGGCGGTTTGGGAGCCAAACCTCACCCAAGAATTGCGATGCGCACATGTGGTGCGGCCTTGGCCGCGCAAGGCTTGAACATTATTCGCGCTGCCGATCTTTTTTTGATGACGGCATGAACCGGCGAACCGGTCGCGCGACATCGATCGGCGCGATCGGTTTGCTGCGACTGCGCATCATTCGCAGCAGACCGGCCTTGCGCGATGACTGGGCGTGTGGACGCGTAAAGGTGCGCTTCCGAGGGTGAATCGGAAGTTGCTGGGGGGCCGGTCGTCGTCGAGTGCTTTCGGCCCAAGGCGACATCGGCTGCGCATGCACAACACGACTGTAATGTGGTAGCGTATAGCCCTTGATTGGGAGGAAATCCCATGATCCGGCGGAAATTCATTGCGTCCCTTGTGAGCGCGATCGCCGTGTGGCCGTTCGCGGGCTCCGCTCAGACTGCGTCAAAGATGTACCGCATCGGGATCCTCAGTACCGATGGACCCGCCGACGCCAAGAGCATTTTTGACGCAATGCTGCATGCTTTTGCGAACCACGGCTACATACCCGAGCACAATATTGCGCTCGAAATCCGGGCCAGCGGGATCCACACTGAACAGCTGCCACAGCTTGCCAGGGATCTGGTCGCGAGCAACGTGGATGTGATCCTTGCCTTCAGCTTTCCCGCAGCCATGGCCGCCAAGAACGCCACGACAACGATTCCAATCGTGTCGACCGAAGCGGGGGGAGATCCCGTTGCGACGGGCTTGGTCAAAAGTCTGTCGCGGCCGGGCGGCAACGTAACCGGCGTCTCTGATATGGCGATCGAACTCGCTCCCAAGCGTCTCGAACTGATCAGAGACATGGTGCCTTTGGTGCGCTCCGTCGCGATGCTCTGGAACTCTCGCGATCTGGGCATGACGCTGCGATACCAGGGGGCGGCGGACGCCGCGCGGGCAATTGGGGCTCGAGTGCAACCCCTCGCAGTGCGTGAGCCGGATGATTTTGACGAAGCTTTCGCGAGCATGGTGCGCGATCCACCGGATGCAATTCTCCTGGTCTCGGATGCACTCACGCGCCTGAATCGTCGACGGGTCTACGAATTTGCCGATGTACATCGGCTGCCGGCCACCTACGAGCGGGCAAACTACGTACGAGAGGGCGGCCTGTCGTCCTATAGCCCAGACCTGGATGAAATCTACGATCGAGCGACCTCCTTGATTGATCGCATTTTCAAGGGAGCCAACCCGGCGGACTTGCCATTCGAGCAACCGACGCGTTTTCACCTCAGCATCAATCTCAAGACAGCCAAGTTGCTCGGCATAACCGTGCCCGCTTCAGTGGTTGCTCGCGCCGACGAGGTAATCGAATGAAGATGCGTCGTCTTCTTCCGGTCATCGCCGCCGCGCTCTGCCTCGCGTCGCCCTCGTACGCGCAGATCGGCAAGGTTTACCGCATCGGTTTCCTGAGCCCGGGAGACTTTGCGCCGGGCACGAACTCCGGCAGGCTGACGGAAGAAATCTCTCGCCAACTTGCACAAAGTGGCCTCACGGCCGGCGCCAATCTCGAGCTGATCAAACGCGGGGCGGAGGGCCACCTTGAACGCCTGCCGGCGCTGGTTGCGGAACTGGTGGCGGCGAAGGTCGATGTCATCGTCACGTTCGGCTATCCGGTCGCGGAGGCCGCGAAGGAAGGCACGAGCACGATCCCCACCGTGATTTTCAGTGCCGGCGATCCGGTCAAGACGCATCTCGCCGCGAGCCTCAACCGACCGGGTGGCAATGTCACCGGCATTTCCGACGTAGCTGCCGAGCTCGCGCCAAAGCGTCTTGAATTGTTGAAGGAGGCAGCCCCCAAACTCCTTCGCGTGGCGATGCTTTGGAACGCCAATGATCTCGGGATGACAACGCGTTACGAGGCTTCGGCGACGGCGGCCAAAAAATTGGGCATCACCGTCATGTCCTTCGGCGTGCGCGAGCCGGACGATTTCGGCGGCGCGTTCGAGGCGATGGAACGCGACAAGCCCGACGGCCTGCTGATGGTCGCCGATGCCCTCACATTTCTCAATCGCAAGCGCGTCTTCGACTTCGCCGCAGAGCACCACCTACCCGTGATCTATGAGACGAGCGCCTTTGTGCGCGATGGCGGCCTCATGTCCTATGGCCCGGACGAGAACGAAGCCGCCGGGCGCGGCGCAAATCTTGTTCTGCGCGTCTTGAAAGGCGAGAAACCCGCCGATTTACCGCTCGAGCAGCCGACCCAGTTTCGCCTCGTCATCAACCTCAAGACGGCAAAGGCGCTTGGCCTCACGATGTCGCCGGGCCTGCTGGTCGCCGCCGACGAGGTGATTGAATAGGGCCGGCATGCCGCAGTGCATGTTGCTCATGCTGAGTTCATCTCAGCTTGCTCCAGCTCCGGCATCCGGAGGACGTCGCGTTCAGGATGACGTCACCCCAATTCCATCCGCACGCCCTTGTTGCCATTGAGCAGGCGCCGCAGGTGAAAACCCGCCAGTGGATCATCAGCATTCGTGCCGACCAGCGCCGCGAAGGCCGGCAGCGCGGCAATATCGCCGGCCTCGAGCTTCGCGAACGCCTGGGAATATTGCAACCTGCCCGGTTCTGCGAATGCCGCGGGTCCCAACGGCTCGTAGGCGCGCAGCGGCTCGCTTCGCCCGCGCAGGATGAGGTCACCCACCGGTCTTCCCCGGAAGTTTCCGGCGGCATTTGCGATCGTCGCACTGGCGCAGATTCGTGTGCCCAAGGACTTGTTCGCAGCCTCCAGGCGCGCCGCGGTGTTGATGGTATCGCCATAGGCGGTGTAGTCGAAAAAGCGGCTACCACCGAAATTGCCGACCAGCGCCGGTCCGGCGTGAACGCCGATCCGGGTCGCGCCGAAACAGACACCCTTGCTCTTCCAGCGTCGGCGAAATTCCTCCGCCCAGGAATCGAGATCATGCGCACAGGCAATGGCGCGCGCGGCGTAGTCGGCCTGGTCGGAAGGTGCGTTGAACAGCACCTCGATCGCATCACCGATCACCTTGGCGACCGTGCCCTCGTGTGCGAACACCGCGTCGGTCATGCCAGCGACATATTCATTGAGAAGGAGACCGAGCACCTCGGGCTCGGCAGCCTCGACCAGCGAGGTGAAGCCAGTGATGTCGGTGAAAATCACCGCAACGTCGCGCCACTGCACTTCCATCCCATCAGCCTCGCCGGCACACGCAAGCCGGCTCGCGATCTGCGGCGAGAAATAGCGTGAGAGCGAGGCATGCGCCCGCTCGGCTTCCGCCTGACGACGGCGGGCCTCGCGCAGCGTCTCGACGTGGCGGAGGGTCTTGTCGATGGTGATCTCGAGATCGGAGAAATCGATCGGCTTGGTCACGAAATCGAACGCGCCACGATTCATTGCGGTGCGGATATTGCTCATGTTGCCATAGGCCGAGACGATGATCGTCGATTTCTTGTCTTCCGTCGCCTGCAGTCTTTCGAGCAGCGATAGCCCGTCCATCCGCGGCATGTTGATATCGGAGACCACCAAGTCGACATTCGGATTCTGCTCGAGCGATTGCAGTGCCTCCAGTCCGTCGCGAGCGAAGACAAATCTCACCTGGCCCTCGCCGATCCGCTTGCGGAACTTCTGAAGGACCAGATCCTCGAGATCAGGTTCGTCATCCACGAAAAGTATCGTTGCCGTCATGCAGCCTGTCCAAGCCTGGTATCGATTTCCTCACGCAGCAGCACGAAGTCGATCGGTTTGGTCAAAAGTCCGACCGCTCCGCGCTCGATCGCCTTCCGCCGGGTTTCGCCGTCGCTATAGGCGGTAATCATGATCACCGGCACGTCGGGCCGCTCGGCGCGCAATTTCGGCAGCATCTCGAGTCCACTCATGCCGGGCATATTGATATCGGACAGAATCAGGATCAGCGCGGGCTCGCGGATCTCCACGGCGCGTTGCAGCGCTGCAACTGCGGATGGCACGAACTCCATCTGAAAGCGCCCTGCACGCAGATCGCGCCGGAACTGCTGACGGAACAGAAATTCAACGTCGGGTTCGTCGTCCACGACAAGAATGTACATGCTCAATTCCTGCCTCCAACAATATCTTGCGCCGCCGCATCTCGCGGCAGCGTAATAATGATTTCGGTAAACATGTTCAGTGCGGTATCGACTTCGATCCTGCCATTGTGCTGTTTCACGACGATGTCGTGGCTGATCGATAGCCCGAGCCCGGTGCCCTCCCCCGGAGGCTTGGTGGTGAAGAAGGGGTTGAACATTTTCTCCTTCACATCCGGCGGGATGCCCGTGCCGTTGTCGCGAATCCGGATTTCCACCTTGTCGCCGAGATTCCTCGTGGCCGCCGTCAGTGTCGGCTCGAATGTTTCGCCGGCGCTCCCCGTGCGCTTGGCCGCGGCATAGAAGCCGTTGGAGATCAGGTTGAGGAGGACGCGGGTGATCTCCTGCGGATAGAGGTCGATCATGCCGGCTGTCGGATCGAGGTCGCGCTCGATCTTGACGTTGAATCCCGGCCTTTCGGCACGCACGCCGTGATAGGCGAGGTTGAGGCTCTCTTCCACGAGCGCGTTGACGTCGGCAAGACGATGCTCGCCCGATCCCTCGCGCGAATGCAGCAGCATGTTCTTCACGATCGAGTCGGCCCGCTTGCCGTGCTGCACGACCTTCTCCAGATTGCGCTTCAGCATCCGCGTCAGTTCATCGATCTCCCCGCGCGCCTTCGCGTCCAGAGTGGCGTCCTTGAGTAATTCGTTCAACTCGTCGATCAATTCTCCTGACAGTGCCGAGAAGTTGTTGACGAAGTTGAGCGGGTTCTTGATCTCGTGGGCGATGCCGGCGGTAAGCTGGCCGAGCGATGCCAGTTTCTCGGTCTGGATCAAGCGCCCCTGCGCGGTGCGCAGTTCGTCGAGCGATGTCGACAGCTCCTTGGTGCGTTTGCGCAATTCGCTCAGCAGACGCGCGTTCTCGATGGCGATCACAGCCTGATTGGCGAAGTTCGCCACGAGATCCGTCTGCTTGTCTGTGAAGGCCTTCACCTCCTGGCGGAAAATCGTGATCGAGCCTATCAGTTCATCCTCCTTCAGCATCGGCACGATGGCGAGGCTACGCGCCCCGCCGAGATCGGCCAGCGCACGAACGGCGGCGTGGCCTTCGACGTAGGATGGCTGCATCCTGAGATCGTCGATGTGAACGGTCTGGCGCGTCCGCTCCAGCGCGCTGAGGCCACTCTGTGGATGCGGACGAAACAGCTTGTGGAGCTGGGCGTCTACATAGGTCCGTGGCGCATTGCAAAGCGCGACAGTCCGAAAGGCGCCGTCCTCGTAAAGCGTCATGGCACCGAAGCTGGCGCCACAGATGCGCACCGCGTTGTCCAGCACCTTGCGGAATACCGGCTCGAGCTCGCCTGCGGACGAACTGATGGTCTCCAGCACTTCCGATGTTGCCGTCTGTTGTTCAAGCGATTCCTGCAGGGCGGAGGTTCGAGCCTGAACCTCCTCGAACAGGCGCGCATTTTCGATCGCAATGACGGCTTGGTCGGCGAAGGTCTGCACCAGGTCGATCTGGCGGGAGGTAAACGGCTGGACCTGCGAGCGCACGAGCGAAAACGCGCCGATCGGAGTCCCCTGCCGAAGTAGGGGCACCCCCAACGTCGTGCGATAGCCGCCCAATTCCTGGTACTCCAGTGCACTGTAGTCCGGATCGGCAAGCACGTCCGGGGCGTGAACTGCCCGCCCCTCCAAAATCGCCCGGCCCGTGATGGTGCTTGGGTCGGGCGTGATGGGATGGTGCCGGGCATATTCCACAAAATCTGCCGTAAACCCGCTATTGGCGGCTATCCGATATGCATCGCCATCGCTCTGGAAGATCAAGCCCCTGTCGGCGTTGCACAGACGGGCAGCAGAGGAAACCAGCGTGTCGAGCACGGCATCCAGGTCGAACGCCGAGCGGCTGATGACCTTGAGCACGTCGGAGGTCGCGGTCTGCACCTGCAGCGTCTCCTGCAGTTCCGCTGTGCGCTGCTCGACCTTGTGCTCGAGGTCGGTGTAGGACTCCTGCAAGCGCGCGCCCATGTCGTTGAACTGGTTGGCAAGCCCCTCGAGTTCGTCGCCGGTTCTAATCGAGATGCGCTGGGTGAAGTCACCGCCGCCGATACGCTCGGCGCCGACGCGCAATGCCTGGATCGGGCCGACCATGCGGCGTGCCAGGAAGATTCCAGCGAGCACCGCGAAGATCGATGCCGCCAGCAATACGACCGCGAGGCGTTGCAGCGCCGCGTAAAGCGACGCATAGGCCTCATCGACCGGCAACTCGACGAACATGGTCCAGCGCAGCGGGCTGATCGGGGCGGAAGCGGTCAATACCTCCTGGCCCTCGATATTCCTGGCCCCCGAAACGTCATCGATGACGCCGCCGTTAGCCAGTGCCGCCTGCACCTGGGGTAGCTTGGACATGTCGGTGTTGCGCAGGACAAGACTGATGTCGGGATGCGCGATCAGCTTTCCCTGCGCGCCGACGACATAGGCGCGGCCGTGCTCGCCGACCCTGATTTGGGAGACCACCTCCCGGATCAGCTTCAGATTGACCTCCGCAATGCTGACGCCGGCGTCCTTGCGTGTGCCGGCGACAGCGAGCGTCATGAACGGCTCGGATTCCCTGTGGAAGTACACCGGCCCATAATAGACCTTGTGCGCAAGGGCCTCGGTGAATTTCGGGTCCCGCGAAAGATCAACGCCACTGTCGAACACATTCATGGCAAGGCGCGAGACCCTCAGCCGCTCCTTGCCGCTGGAATCGACCTGAGCTAGTTCTGCGACGGCGGGTACCTGATGCAACAGCCGCAACGCGTCGAACCGGCGTTGCTCGATCGAGCCGTCCGACCAGGGCAATTGCGTGGTCCAGCCGAGCTGGCTCTCGATTTCCTTGATGAACTGACTGATCTTGCCGGCCGCCGCCACGGCTTGCTCATGCTGGAGGCGGATCAGCGCCGCCTTATTCTCCCGATAGTAGAAGACGACCTCGAAAATCCCGTTCGACAGCAGCGCCACACCAACGACCGCGACAAAGAGCGCGACATATTTGATGAAAAGCCGGCTACGGGTCCTTCGTCCCGATGCGGTCGAGGGCTGCGCTACATCTCCGGCTGGCAACGGCGCCAGCACTGGGGCCTGCGGCGTATCGGAGCGCGAGCAAATGGTCATCTCCGCCCTTTTTTAGCAAGAAGGCCTCATCTTGTCTCTTGCTGTGCAGTGCAGGAGGACAGAACCACTCAGGCCGGTTTTAAGAGGTAGCCCGGAATTGACTGACACCTGGCCAAAGCAGTGCTTTGACCAACTCGGCAACAGTGTCCTTGTTTCCCGCCGTCTTGTCCGCTTCAATCCAGGACGGAGATCGGACCAAAAGCTCGGGCGATCTTGTTGGACCGGGTTTGACCCAACAGAGACATCAGCGGGCTGCTCTTGCTGCTATGCGGCCCTAAACTGCCATACCCGGCATCATCCCAGGGTTGGGGTTAACACGATGAAGCGGCGCCAGTTCATTACGATGCTCGGCAGCCTGGCAGCGTGGCCACTCGCGGCGAGAGCGCAGCAGCCGACCACGCAACCTTTGATTGGATTCCTCAGCACGCGCTCGCCCGAGGAAGCCGCGATTCACACCAATGCCTTTCGTCGCGGCCTCGAAGAAATGGGTTTTGCCGAGGGGCGTACCGTTGCGGTTGAGTACCGCTGGGCAAGGGGCGATTATAGCCAGCTGCCGGCTTTTGCCGCCGACCTGCTCGGCCGACCACTTTCGCTGATCGTTGCGACAGGCGATCCGGCGGCACACGCGGCCAAGGCGGCGGACGTCGCGGTGCCGCTCGTCTTTGTCGTTGGCCAGGACCCGGTGCGATCGGGTCTGGTCGCGAGCATGAACCGGCCGGGTATGGCCACGGGCGTCAACTTCTTCACGGGTGATCTGGGCGGCAAGCGGCTGGAGTTTCTCTGCGCGATGGTTCCGTCAGCGCGCCTTGTCGGGCTGCTGCTCAATCCGAGTTTCGGAGCCCAGGCGGTCGATCAATTCCGACAGTCGGTGGCCAGAGCAGCCCAGCTGCTTGGCCGTGAGCTCGTCGTGCAGGACGCGGCCACAGATGCCGAGATCGACGCCGGATTTGCGCTGCTGGTTAAAGCGGGCGTCAGCGCATTGTTGGTGCAGAACGATCCATTCTTCGACTCTCGGCGTAGCCAGATCGTGGCGCTGTCGTCTCGTCACCGGCTGCCCGGCATTTTTCATATCCGGGAGTTCCCGGCGGACGGCGGGCTGATGAGCTATGGCGCGAGCCTCGCCGATACTTACCGCCAGGTCGGCGTGTATGCCGGCAAGATTCTGCGCGGCGCCAAGCCGGACGACCTTCCGGTCCTGCGGCCGACGAAGTTCGAACTTGTCATCAATATGCGGACCGCAAGAACGCTTGGCCTTGCCGTACCACAACCCATTCTCATTGCCGCCGACGAACTGATCGAATGAGGACGGCGCGACCTGTCCAGCCCATCGCTTCAGTTGGCGCAGTGCACCGACATGCCTGAAGCCGTGCGCGGCCGAGTTTGTTGCAACGCGGCGCCGCGGTACTTGTGTGAGATTTGATGCTAGGCTTTGTCAGGCTCGGTTCTCACCTGGGAGACGAAACCCGTGAGAAGGCGCGAGTTCATCGGCTTGGTCGGCGGGGCGGCTGCGTCACCGATTCTCCCGCCGGTCAATCTGTGCGCCCAGCCGACGGCAATGACGCGCGTTGGGATCGTCACAATTCAATCTCCAACATCGGCGCCTTATGCAGCATTCCGCGAACGCCTGCGTGAACTAGGACACATTGAAGGTCAAAACCTTACCCTGGATTTCGTGAACCCGACACGGCAATCCGAAGGTAGCGCCGGGGCGATTCAGGAGCTCATTCGTCGAAAAGTCGATGTTGTGCTGGCGATCTATCCGGCCACGATGGCAGCCGTCGTCGCAGCGGCACCCGGCATTCCTGTCGTGATGGTGGCAGTGGATTACGATCCGCTCGCGCTCGGCTACGTCAAGAGCCTGGCTCGGCCCGCGACAGAAGTGACCGGCCTGTACTTGCAACAAATCGATCTCGCCAAAAAGCGCGTGGAGCTTCTGACGCAAGCTCTGCCGGACGCTCATGCGGCGACTGTGTTCTGGGACACCGTGTCGGAGGACCAATGGAAGGCGACAGCCAGTGCCGCGCCGGAATTTGGGCTGCAGCTTGCTGATGTCCGATTGCGGGATCAGCCCTATGACTACGACAAGGCGCTTGCAAATGTGCCGCCGGATTTCCGCAGCGTTGTTATTTTCCCGACATCGCCAGTGTTTTATCGCGATCGAGAACGGCTCGCGGAATTTGCAGTTCGGCAAAAGGTCGCAACGGTATTTGCCTTCCGCGAATGGGTCGACGCAGGGGGCCTATTATCCTATGGCGTCGACTTCCCTGCCATGTTCAGACGGGCCGCGGAGTTTGTTGACATGATCGCGAAGGGAAGCAAGCCGGGCAATCTGCCAATTGAACAGCCGACCCAGTTCGAACTGGTTGTCAATCTGAAGACAGCCAAAGCAATTGGAGTTACAATTTCACCATCGATCCTCGCGCGCGCCGACGCCGTGATCGAATAGAACCATGGGTGCGGACAGAGCCGCGTCTTCGATATCGCACAGCATGACTTTCACCCCCGCCTGGGCGAGAGCGGTCGCGATCCCCAATCCAATGCCCGACGCTGCACCGGTGACGAACGCCCTAGAGCGGAAATCCGAGTTCGATCGCTGGTGAAAATCACCGGAACGCAGCAGCACGCGCCGTGCCGGGTTGCTCGCGGTCGCGCGTTGCGGTCGGGCAACACTTTCTGAAAAAGCGTAGCGTTAACGATGTCCGCCCATTGCGCGTTTCCATTTTGATCCGAATGATCGATGCCGTCGCGTGCTGGGCGGTGCAACGGGGCTCGGATCGAGCCTTTGGAGGCTACGGGGTGATGAACCCGCGGCGAATTGCGACTCCGGAATTGTGCGGGACCGTCGTTCTCGCAGGTTGGCTCGTTGCCTGGCTTGCCGGCTCTGCCGGCATCGGGAACAGCGGCGCAGTGTCCATCGAAGGACTAGCACCATCTCTCGCCGCCAACGCCGAACCGGCTGATACGCGACAGACCATTGCAGTCGACAGCGCCGCCAAGGTGACTGCGGAAGCAGCGAAGCCGGCGGAACCTATAACGGGGCCGGCGTCCGACACAGCGGCCACCCCGCGAGCGGGCCTCATGGACAACGCCGTCGCTGACGCCGATGTGGCGATGGCGGTTGCTTCGGTGCCGGCGACGGCCGCTGATGCGACGGCGAGCCCGAGCGAGCCGAAGTCAATCGTGGTGGCTGCGTTGCCGGATTCGTCGCAGACGCTGCCGGCCGAAACATCGCCGGTGCAGGCGGCGACGGCGAGCACCGCTCCGGTGTCTGGTGACACCGAGGCGGCCGCGAGACCCCTGGACATTTTCGAGGAGTGCATCGTCGTCGATGTCTGCATCGACCGGTATCTGTGGGCGCTCTACCAGCGGACGCCGAAGGAAGACACCATCAGCGTACAAGAGCAGCGGCAAGTGACCGTCAAGAAGAAGCGCAAGACGGTGACTGTCACCAGGACGTTCACCCGGCGCGTCGACAACGATTTCACGTGGAAGGATCCGAAGGCGGCGGAACGAATGGGCATGCCGATGATCGACTACGTGATTGGCGGGGTAGATCGGAGCTTCAAGCTCAAGCTGTTTCACGCGCTCTACGCGGCGGAGCAGGCCGGGTTGGCGCCCGGCATCACCAGCGCGTTCCGCGATGACTACCGTCAATCGATCGCGAGCGGCCTGAAGGCGGCATCCGACAAATCATACCATGGAGGTAGCTTCCGCGGCGGCTATGGCCACGGGCTTGCCGCCGATATCGTCAGCGTCAAAGGCGCGACGCGGGCGGAGCGTTGGGTCACCACCGAGGCCCTTTGGAAATGGATCGATGCGCGTGGGCCTGATTTTGGCATCGGGCGACCGTATCTCGATCGAGATCCACCGCATGTCGCGCCGATAGACGGCAAGGAATACGCCGCCCACCGCGGCGGGACGAAAGCCCAGCACGCGGAAGCGGATACCAAGAAGCGCAACGGGGGCGCCGTGCGGGTCGTGGCGAAACGATCAAAAACCGCAAAGGCGTCGAAGGGGAGAACGATCTGATCGGGTTCGGCTGCGCCTTCCAACACGACGCGGGCAACAATGCCTAGCAATTCCATCATCGTGCAAAAATACGGCGGCGCCTGTCTCGAAACACCGGCCAAGATCCGCGCAGCCGCGAGCAGTGTCTCCGATTTGCATGGCCGTGGTCATCGGGTCGTGGCGATCGTTTCAGCGATGGGTAAGACCACCGATGAACTCGTCAGGATGGCCTATCAGGTCAGCCCGCATCCCAATCGCCGCGAACTCGATATGTTGTTGACCACCGGCGAGCGCATCAGCATGTCCTTGATGAGCATGGCGCTGTCGGATCTCGGCGTGCCGGCGATCAGCTTTACCGGCAGTCAGGCCGGCGTCATGACCGACGGCTCCCATTCCTCCGCGCGCATTCTGGACGTACGGCCCATTCGCGTGCGCGAAGAGCTCGATCGTGGACGCGTCGTGGTTCTAGCGGGCTTCCAGGGCGTGAACCCGCTAACCAAGGAAATCACGACGCTTGGCCGGGGTGGCAGCGATACCACCGCGGTCGCCATGGCTGCGGCGCTCAAGGCGGAGTGTTGCGAGATCATCAAGGAGGTCGACGGAGTTTGCTCGGCCGACCCGCGCATCGTCGTGAACGCAAAGCCCTTGCGTCAGCTGGATTTCGCATCCCTCGCCGAAATGTGCTTTTGGGGCGCCAAAGTCCTGCATTTTCGCAGCGTGGAGCTGGCGCACAGCCAAAACGTGCCTTTGGTATTGAGAAAGTGGGGCGGCGCTCGACACAGCACGCAAGTGATGAAGGAGGTCGCGGACATGGAGAACGGAAAAGTCCTGGCGGTCAACTCGATGGCTCGCATTGAGCATGTGGAGATCGACTCGGCGGACCTCAATCAAGGCTTCGAGAAGTTCGCGCAGCATCTCAAGCAAAATGGCTTGCCTTGGCCGCAACTGCTCGCCTCGGCTTTCACCGCCGAAAAAACCCGCATCATGATGACTTGCGATTCGGAGACACTCGACGCGTTACTGCGCACTCTGGATGGGAGCAAAGATCTGCGCAAACAGCGTGAGACTCTGAGTTCGGTGAGCCTCACTTGCTTCGGCGGGATTTCCTCGGATCTGCCATACAAGGCGGTTCAGATTCTGCAACGTCACGGAATCATCGCCGACAAGTATGTTTTGTCACCGCATTCGGTAAGTTTCATTGTTCCGGTGGAGAGCCGTGAGGCCGCAGTCATGGCTTTACATTCGCTGATCTAGTTGAAATTTGGCAAGGGTGCCCTGCGCGCTCAACGTTTCGGGTTGCGTCCGCGGATGCGGTCGAAGCCTTGCTTGATTGCGGCGAAGCGCGCATCGACCACCGACTCGAATTCGAGGTCGGTGAAGATATAGGGCCAGTCGTGTTCGACGCCTTCGCGGACGAGTTCACCGACATACATGGGGTCGATGCCCTGAGAGACACGTTCCCGGACCAGATTGATCCGCTCGGCAATCGGGCCCGAAGTCGGCATGGCCCGGACCGCCCCCTCGAAGCGCTTGGGCAGGTTGCGCCCTGAGTTCACGATTTGAGTACGGATGAACCCTGGACACAGCACCGATACGCCAATCCCGCGCGGCGCGAGTTCAGGCCTCAGGCCCTCGGACAGCGCGACCACCCCATACTTTGAAACGTTGTATGCAGTGCTCCCCCCTGAAATAAGCCCGGCGAGCGAGGCTGTGGAGACGATGTGTCCACCCTCGCCATGCTGCTCGATCAACGGGCCGAAAATCTCGATCCCCCAAATGGTCGCCATCAGATTGACGCCGAGGGTCCAATTCCACGACGCATCGGTCCAGGTGCCATAGGGCCCGCCGCCGCCGACGCCCGCGTTGTTGACGAGGATATGCACCTTGCCGTAGCGGGCCGTCGTGGCTTCGGCGGCCGCCACGAGTTCGGCCTTGAGCGAGACGTCGGCTTTCACGCCATCGACATCGACGTTGGTGCGCCTCAATTGCTCCAGCGCCGCGGACAGCGCCGCGTCTTCGATATCGCAGAGCATGACCTTCACCCCGGCCTGGGCGAGTGCGGTTGCGATCCCCAATCCAATGCCCGACGCTGCACCGGTGACGAACGCAGTCTTTCCAGC